>NZ_JBAWTG010000082.1:0-21178 GCF_037106235.1 Methylobacterium nigriterrae
GAACCGCGATCATCTGCGCGCTTCTAGTCCTGATGTGCTTCCTTCCAGACGTCGTTCTGGCCGCGACCGCCGCTACGGCTGTGCCGTCTCACGATCCGCGACGCGTCGGCCCGCCAAGGTGGGTGGGTACTCCGCCCGCTGTCCTGATCCTGCAGTGAGGGTGGGGATCGAGGGCACCATAAAGGCACTTACGCGAAGGCAGAGGCGCTGGTTATGCGAACTTCGCGGCCTCGCGAAACGCCAGCAGCCATCTCCTGGATGGACGGGCCGGATCTATTCCAACCCGGGCTTCGCCCTGGCATGCCGCGGGCTTGCGTGAGCACGCAATCGGATCGCATGGACGGTGTAACGCCGAGCCTCTTCCAAGAGCGCGCGCGCAACGAAGGCATTGCCTTTCCTGCCAAGTTCGTCAGCCGCAGCGGCAAACTCAGCTGCAACCTTCTCTACTATATGGGCTACGTTGCGCGGGTCAGCGTCATCGTCGTTCATAGCCGTCTTGTGCTTAACGGAGACGCGCCCAAGTAGGTCGAAGCCATCGTCAACGTCGCGGTGAACACGATGTTACCGGCTGCATCGCGGACCATGACGTCAGTGTGGTAATCCTCATCCGGCACGTGATCCCGGGCGAGTTCTCCTAGGAAATGCCTCACGGCATCGGCGGCCGTCCCGCAGCTGTCGCAGTCAGTTCCGTCAAGGTCGGGATGCATCTCCGCGCCTTCGCAGAAATCGAAGAAAAAGTGAGGCATTGCGTCCCCTACGAACTTGTGGCTCTCTCGACAAGCTGCCGATTAAAGAATCGTTCCTCCGCAATATTTAGGTCGACGAGCGTTGATGATTGCGCGTGAGTGTATTACGCGGAATTATCATACATTTACTTCCGTGCCGATAGCGTGCTGTATGGCTCCATAACTTCCCTTACGCGAACTGGGCGGCTCCATAACGCTTAATCCGTGCGAAAGGGACGGGATCGCGCGGCGTTTTGATTTCCAGACACACAAACCTAGCAGGTTTAAGTGCCCAGGAAACTGTCGTTTTCCTTGCGCAGCCGTCTGCAACGTTCGGACCGTTCCACATGGGCAAGCCCTGTTGGAACGGGGCCTCGCCAACGACGACGCCGGGAGGCAGCAACGGGCAGGGGCGACTCCATGATCGTCCTGGCCCTCCCGCAGGCGCACGGGTCCAGATCCCGACGCCACGTCCCAAGCCGAAGTCCGTCGACCGTCCGGTGCGTTGGCAACCAGTTTCGCCTTGCCCGCCCCATACAGCGAACCTAATACTGCCCAATATGCGAGTTCATGCAGGCTTGGTGCCTGCGCAAGGGTGGGAACGATGCAGCATTACGATTTCACGTCGCTGACCTACAAGAGCAACAGTGGTACCGCCGGCACCTACGGCTTGGAAATTGCAGGCTCAGGCACGGCTTTTATTCAGTACATAGAGTTCTCTGGCAGCGTTCCGTCGGTTTCGTACTTCAACTACGCCAACGGAAACTACTCGCAAGTTACAGGAGTTAGCCTCCCGTCCGACCAAGCCACCCTCCTGACGGGTCTCGCACCGAAATACGCCCTGGTGGGTGACAATAATGCCGGGGCGATCGTCGGTGGCTACACCTCTACGACGAACGGCTACCAGGGCTTCATCTACGAAAACGGCGTCTCCACGAAGGTCTCATTCCCAGAATCAAGCCAGACCATCATCTCCGGCATCAACGATGATGGCACCATCTTCGGAAACTACTCCCTGAAGACAGACCCGCAGGGCAGCGGCCCCCTCCACGGCTTCGTCGATGTCGGCGGCACCTTCAGGTCGGTCGATATCCCGTCTGCTACGGCGATCACGGTGCGCGGCGTCAGTGGCAACGTCGAGTTCGGCTCATATACGGACGCATCCCAGCATACGCACGGCTTCTTCTCGAGCGGATCGTTTCACGTCAATATCGACGTTCCCAACGCGGTCAGCACCTCTGTGACCGGCTCGATCGCACCGGGCAATTTCGTCGGCACCTACACTGATGCGTCCAACAACTCGCACGGCTTCACGTTCAACAACGGCGTGTTCCAGGGGGCCGTCGACTATCCCGGCGCGTCCTCGACCTCCATCACGGGCTCCAACGCATCCGGCCAGCTCGTCGGCAACTACACCGACGCCAGCGGCAACCACGCCTTCATCAGCTCGGCGCCGCAGGATCTGAACCCGGTCTACCGCTTCTTCGACACGGCGACGCAGGACCACTTCTACACGACGAACGCAGCCGAGAAGGACCAGATCCTCAAGACGCTGCCGACCTACAAGTACGAGGGTGTGCAGTGGTCGACGCCGGACAAGGGCGCCGACACGATCGACGTGTTCCGCTTCTTCGACAGCGCCCACAGCAGCCACTTCTACACGACGAGCGCGACGGAGCGCGACTACGTCATCAAGACCCAGCCGGCCTACAAGTACGAGGGCGTGGCCTTCGAGGCCTACGCGACGCCGTCTGCGAACGTGCCGGGCGAGGTGACGCTCGAGCGCTTCTTCAACACGAACACGGGACTGCACCACTACGCGGCCAATGCCAGCGAGACCTACGGCATCAACCACGGTGCGGCGGGGCCTGGCTGGATCGACGAGGGACCGGGCTTCACGGTCCACGTCCCGACGACCGACATGCTGCTGCTCTGATCCCCGCTCAGGGCGTCTCCAATCCCTGGAGGCGCCCTGCACTCGCTAATTAAAGCATGCACCAGCCGGTTCGGCGTAACGCGCTCGACGCTCTACCACTACATCGCCGAGGCGTAGGACAGATGCCACATCGACGGCTTGCCGCGCCCGTGGTGGCCGCCCGCCTTGGCGGCTGACTGAACTGCCTCTGTGGCGCCGCAGGCATAGCGACTCGCTGCCGGCTCAACCTATGCCGGCGCTCCCTCCCGAGCCGTCGGTGCCATGTCAGCCTCCCCTGCGCTTCAGATTGTCACGTCCGATGTTCAAGCCTGGCGAGAGGCCCTGGTGCGCATGAAGCCGACCGTGCCGCCCTGTCCTGGCTTGACGAGCAATGTCTGGGGCAAGGTGCACGAAGCCGCGCTCGACTTCCTCGACCGGTTCGGCTCCGAGGCGATGGCGCATGGCTGGACCGCGCCCGAGCTGTTTGGCGTACACCCGAAGCTCGGCACCACGCGGGGGGATTGCTGCGGCGCTCTGGTGCTCAGCGGGTCGAAGGCGACCGCCGTGGCGGCTGACCGGATCGGCCTCGGGCTCGTGACGTATTATCGGAACGTGCCTGGTGCCGGGACTGGCATTCCGGTGTGGGAATTCAGGTGGTGATGGGCGGGCTGTGGCGGCAGAGCTACATAGCCGACTTCCAGTGTTGGTAACCATGTTCTGGCATCGCCTTATGACCAGAGGAGTGGCATAGGCGTGGGTGTTGAAATCTTGGCTGTCCCGTCATGTCACCCGCGTCCGAGAACCTTGTGCTGCAACATCGTGAAGTGGTCGCGGTCGCGGCCAGCTCAGCGGCGTTTTTCGCTGCGCTGATCCTCTTGACCTGGCTCATCTCCTGACCGGCGCCTTGCCGGCCCAACGTCCGGCCCAATAGCTTCGCGGCATGGCCGAATCACCGACGCCGCTCGATGAGATGCTCAGCAACGCGATCCGCTTCCTGATCGCGGGCGGCCTGCCGCTCGAGATCGTCACGTATGAGGGCACGCTGCGCTACAGCCTGGAGGGCCGCGAGCTGACCACCGAGGAGATCATTGCCGGCGCTTACCTGCTCGGCATGAGCGGCACAGAGCCCCTGAACTGAGCCATGGACGAATTACCGACTGCCGGCGAGCTGTTCAAGACCAAGGCACTCACGGACGGCGACGTGCGCGCCGCGGTCGAAGCCTACATGGCGGACCCCACCACGACGCTGTTCGTGTTCGGCGAGGGCTACGGCTTGAACCTCGCCGAGGCGGTCCGCTCGTACGAGTGGGCCCGGCAGACCGTGGCGAGTGCCGAGGCGTCCGGCCATCTGAAGCGGGCCGCAGTGCGCACCGCGACCCTGCTGGCGCGGCCGGAGAAGCGGTAGGAGACGATCGTGCTCGAATTGTTCGAGAGATGGCTCGGCGACCGGGCGGAGGGCGCCCCGATCAATCTGCCAGCGCGCCGCAATCTCTCGGAGACACAGATCCTATTGACGCTGACCACCGCCTCGCTCCTTCTGTTCATGGTTGCCGACAATCTGGCTTGATGTCGGCCGGCGCCGCTCCGAGGCCACGATCCATGCCGACGATCTTCGAGGCGCACAGCCTCGCCATCACGGCGCATGCCGGCCAGATCGACAAGGGCGGCCAGCCCTACATCCGGCATCTCGAGCGGGTGGCGAACGCCGCCGTGGCACGCGCCGGTCACGCACGGGCCGTGGACCGGATCGCGATCGACCCGATGGAGGTGATGCAGGCCGCCATCCTCCACGACGTCCTGGAGGACACGCCGACGACGGCGGAGGGCCTGCGGGCTGCTGGCTTTGCGCCGAGCGTCATCAAGGCGGTTGCGATCCTGACGAAACCCGCCGTGCGCATCCCCTATTCGGATCGGATCACGTCGGTGGTCGAGAGCGGCGATCTCGGCGCCATCCTGATCAAGATGTCGGACAACGAGGACAACCTCTGCCCGAGCCGGACCTTGGCAAACGGCGGGTTCCTCAGGGAGCGCTACGCTACGTCGTTTGCGCGGTTGAAAGAGGCTGCGGCAGGGCTCGGGTACACCGGGCCATGACCGAGTCCCACCGCTTCCCCGCACCGTGGCAGGTGATTGAGCTTGCGGATGCCTCTCGCGTAGAGGAGGCCACCGGCTTTCCTGTCGCCTTCTTCAGCGAGGACTTGGAGCAGCGCCGGCCGCATGTCGAAGGGCGAGGCGCGCCGGATCGCAATCCGCATCGCCGCCATCTCGGCCATGCAGATCGCGATGCACGAGTTGGAGGAGGAGCGCGACGCGGCGCTGGTGGCTCGGAAGCGGTCCTAAAGCGCGGGCTGTTAGAGCGGTAGGGCACCTTGCCGGTTGAGCGCCGCGCCGCTGTGGCAACTAGCCAAAGCGAAGCGCGAGCCCGGCATATTCCCGGGCTCTATTCGCCTCCGCCGACTTCCTTCAGGCCATTCAGCGGTGCGTCAGGCGACGAGGTGCCATCCTGCCTCGATCTGGCTGACGAGGTGGATCTGCGCCTCTTGGCTCTGCGCGATCCCGAGCGCCACGTCAGCCCGAGACACGCCATGAGCCAGCGCGTCCTGCCAGTAGCCCAGGCCGGTCGTGTCGGCGTGCCGGCCCAGCGCACCCCCGTACACCGCATCCACGAACTGTGCGTTCGTCTGAGTGCCGTGGAGAGCCACATACTCGGGTGAGGCCAGCATCGCGCCCGAAACGCTTTTCAACGCCTCGATCGCGCCCGGCACACCGCCCATGGCTGCGGCCTGCTTCACGACAGCCTCAAAGCTCTGCAGGCCGCCTGCATCGGGAGCGCGGTCCAGCAGGCCGTAGTAGAGGCGCGCCACCGCCGCGTCAGAGGCGTCGGGCACGAACACGCCCGCGTCGAAGGCAGGTTTGATGTTGGCCTGTCCTTCAGCCGAGGTCGCGATCTGCACCGCCACTTGCGCTTGGCCGGTGCCGTGCGCCAGCTCGTCCGTGTAGAACGCCAGCCCGCCTGGGTCGGAGTGGCGGTTCAGCAGATTGGCGTAGAGGCTCTCGACATAGGCAGTCGTGCTCTGCGCCTGCGGCCCGTGCTCGGGCGAGGTCAGCACCACCTGCGCCACGTCCGTGAGACTCATGCCGGTCTTCAGCGCGGTGGTGAAGCCCTCCAGCCCAAGCGGATCGGGAGCGCGATCAAGGAGCGCCTCGTAGAGCGCGTACACGCCGCCCGCCTGGCTCGCCGTGCTGTGCTCGACCGTGCAGAATAGAGCGAGCGTCGCCGCACCCGGGACCGTGATATCGGTGAGCACGACATCGTTGTCGTCGCCGCCGTGGTAGCTGATCTGGTAGCTTCGCGACCCGATGCTGAGGCTTGCACCCTCGTTCAGCCCGGCGAAGGTACCGCTGACCGCGTCCGTGCCGTCATTGTCGATGAACACGAAGCTGTCGCCGCGGGCCGAGACAAACGAGCCATAGGCGACGGCATTGAGCGTCGCACCGCCGAGGTTGACGCTGCCGGTGACATGCAGCTGGTCGAACTGCCCTGCGGCCGTGCCGCCAATCTCCTCCTTGAGGACAGCGCCGGCTGCGAGCGATAGATCCTGGGTGGAAAGCACGCCGGGCGAGTTGCCAGGCGAGAGTGTGCCGCCGCTCTCGATCGTCACCGTGCCGGTCGAGCCATGACCGCCGAGGACGGCCCCGCTCTGTACGGTCACGGGTGAGGTGATCGAACCGTCGACGAGGAGCAGGCCGGCCTGGACGGTCGTGGGACCCGTGTACGTGTTGGTGCCGGTGATCACGAGCGTGCCGGCGCCATCCTTCTCAAGCGAACCATCGGTCTTGCCCGACAGTGTCAGGGTCTCGCCGGCAGCCGGGCTTTGTGTGAGTGAGCCGTTGGTGTCGGGACCGGGATCGGGCTGCGCCAGGATGTAGCTGACCTGCGCCTGCCCGGTGTTGCCGGCCGCATCCGTGTCGCTGACCGTGATGGCGTGCGCACCATAGGTGCCGAGGTCGACTGAGGCATTCCAAGTGTGATCGGCCTGCACGACAGCAGTGCCGAGCACGGTCGAGCCCTCGCGCAGCGTCACCGTCGTGCCGATGTCAGCGGAATCAGGCACCGTTCCGGTAATTAGCTGGGTAGAAGCGTAGACTGTGCCGCCCGAGCTCGTGACACTCAGCGCCGGCGCCACGGTGTCCACCGTCACAACCAAGCCAGAAGAAGCCACGCTGATGTTGCCGGCCGCATCGGTGGCCTTGACTGTCAGAGTGTGATTGCCCTCGCTCAGAGCCGCCGAGGTAATGCTGTAGATGCTACCGGACGCCGTCGCGCTGCCCAACACGGTCGTGCCGTCCGTGTCGTAAAGCGTGACGGTCGAGCCTGCCTCGGCTGTACCGGTGACGGTCGGAGTGGTGATCTTCGTGATCCGGTCAGTGGGCGAGGCGCCGGAGTCGGAGCCGGTCTCCAGATCAGGAGTCGATGGCGCCGCCGGGGCCCGTGTGTCGAAGTGGAGGCCCGGCGCGGCCCCTGTGCCACCTCCATTGCCAGCCGCGTCTGTGTAGCTGCCTGCCGCCACCGTGACCGAACCTGTGCCGCCATTCGTGTCAGCCGTGGGCGTGAAGGTGGCTGTGCGCGTCAGTCCGCTCCCGGAGATCGGGCCCAGCGTGCCCCCGCTCACCGTCACGCCACCCTGGGCGAAGCTCGAGCCTGGATCTTCACTGAACGTGAAAGTTATGGTCGCGCTTTCACCGACCTTCAGCTGGGTCGTGTCGCTCGTGATCGCCAGTGTCGGAGCCGTAGTGTCAATTGTGACATCGAAGGTCGCCGAGGCGGAGCTTACATTGCCTGCCGCATCGGTGGCCTTGACGGACAGGGTGTGGGCGCCCTGGGCGAGCGTCGAGCTAGTGATGCTGTAGTTGCCACCGGTCGCGGTCGCACTTCCCAACACTGTGACGCCGTCGGTGTCGTAAAGGGTGACCGCGGTCCCTGCTTCAGCCGTGCCCGTGATGGCAGGTGTGGTGAGGCTAGTAATGCCGTCCGTGTGCGAGGCGCCGGTGTCAGAGGCTAGCGTCAGTGCCGGCGCGGAGGGGGCTTCCGGCGCCAAGGTGTCGAAGAGCAAGCTCGGAGTTGCACCTGCAGTGCCGGTGTTGCCGGCGGCATCGGTGTAGGTGCCGGCTGCCACGGTAATGCCCGCCGTGCCGCCGTTTACCCCGACTGTGGGTGTGAAGGTGGCCGTGCGGACTAGTCCGGTCCCGGAGATGGCGCCGAGCGTGCCGCCGATGACGGCAACGTCGCCCGAAATACCGTCCCAGGTGAAGGTTGCGCCGGGATCCTCGCTGAAGGTGAAGGAGATGGTGGCGGCCTCACCCGCCTTCAGCACCGCGCGATCGCTCGTGATCGCCAGCGTCGGTGGCGTCGTGTCGATACTGACGAGGAGGCCCGCAGAGGCGGCGCTCACGTTACCCGCTGCATCGGTGGCCGTGGCGGAAATCAAGTGAGTTCCTGCGCTCAGGGCCGAGCTGATGATGCTGTAGCTGCCACCTGTGGCGACCGTGCTGCCGAGCACCGTTGTGCCGTCGATATCATAGAGCGTGACCGTCGCGCCCGCATCGGCCGTGCCCGTGACGGTCGGCGTGGTACTGTTCGTCAGGTTGTCCGTCGAGGACGTGCCCGCATCCGAGCTCGTGGCCAGATCCGGTGCCGAGGGAGCGGATGGCGCTTTCGTGTCGAAAGTCATGCTCGGGCTCGCACCTGCCCCACCGGTGTTGCCGGTCCCATCCGTGTAGCTGCCGGCCGCCACGGTGATGCTGGCGCTGCCTCCGTCGACGTCTGCCGACGGTGTGAAGATGGCCGTGCGGGTGGTTCCCGTCCCGGAGAGCGCGCTGAGGGTACCGCCTGTGACGACGACGTCGCCCGAGGTGCCGTCCCAGATAAAGCTCGAATCCGGATCCTCGCTGAAGCTGAAGGTGATAGTGGCAGTCTCGCCGATCTTCAGCACCGGGTGGTCGCTCGTGATCGTCAGCGTCGGCGCCCGCGTGTCGAAGTGCAGGCTCGGGCTTGGGCCTGCTCCACCTGCGTTGCCGGCCGCGTCGGTGTAGGCGCCCGCGGCCACCGTGATGGTGGCTGTCCCGCCGTTCGTGTTGGCTGAGGGAGTGAAGGTTGCGGTGCGGACCAGCCCTGAGCCGGAGATCGGGCCGAGCGTGCCTCCGGTGACGGCGACATCGCCGTAGGTGAAGCTCGAGCCGGGATCCTCAGTGAAGGCGAAAGTGATGGTGGCGGACTGGCCGATCTTCAACTGCGAGGCACTGCTTGTGATCGTCAGCGTCGGCGGTGTGGTATCGACGGGCGGACTTGCGTTCAGCAGCACCGAGATGCCGGCGGTACCGTCTGCACTGGCGTTGGCGGCGACGAGGTCGATGTTGCCATCGTGGTTCAGATCCGCGGCAGCGAGCGCGTAGGTGGCGTTGCCGGTGGTGAAGTCCTGCTTGGGCTGAAAGGTGCCGTTGCCGTTGCCCAGTAGGACCGAGATGCTGCCGCTTCCGCTGTTAGCCGTGACGAGGTCGATCTTGCCGTCACCGTTCACATCCGCCGCGACGACAGAGTCCGGTGTAGAGCCGGTGGCGTAGTCCTGCTTGGCCTGGAAGGTACCGTTGCCATTGCCCAGCAGCACTGAAACCGTGTTGCCGGCACCGTTGGCGGTGACAAGGTCGATCCTGCCGTCGCCGTTCAGATCCGCTGCGATGGCGGCGTAGGGTCCGGCTCCAGTGGGGATGGATTGCGCGGCCTGGAAGGTGCCGTTGCCATTGCCCAGCAGCACCGAGACGCTGTTGACGTTGTAGTTGGCCGTGAAGAGGTCGAGCTTTCCATCGCCGTTTAGATCGGCGGCACCGACCGTCCAGGGGGCGGCGCCGACGGAGAAGAACTGAGCGGTTTGGAAGGTGCCGTTGCCATTGCCGAGCAACACGGAAACGCGGTTGTCGACACCGTTGGTGGCGACGAGATCGATCTTGCCGTCACCGTTCAAGTCCAAAGCTACGACCGAGGCCGGGTTGGTGCCGACGGAGACGTCCTGAGGGGCCTGGAAGGTGCCATTGCCGTTGCCCAGCAACACCGAGATCGTGTCGCTGCCACTGTTGGCGGTGACGAGATCGAGCTTGCCGTCGCTATTCAGATCCGCCGCGGCGACCGAGTAGGGAGTGGGGCCAGTGGCGAAAGCCTGCTTGTCTTGGAAGGTGGCGTCGCCCTTGCCGAGCAGTACCGAGACGGAGTTGACGTCATTGACTGTGACGAGATCGAGCTTGCCGTCGCCGTTCAGATCCGCTGCGGCGACCGCATAAGGGTAGTTGTCGGTATCGTAGTCGGCGTTGGCTAGGAAGATGGAGCTCACGGACGACTCCCGACAATTCGTCCTGGCTTTGGCCGGGACACGCGCAAAGGTCCCGTTTCATACTAAAGGGCGGGCCGGGCCGGTATGGCCGATCGGCTGCAATGATGCTGCGGCGTCTCAAATTCCATCGCTGTGACTTCAAGGGCACGTATTCGCCGAAGTGTGTCTCGGCTATCTCCGCCTCTCGACCGTCTTGAAACAGACATACTCCACAGGAGGGGCGAGATCGGCTTGTGTAGGCAACGATTTCTGCGGCAGACAGCATGGAGTTGGACCGGATACCCGGATTGTCTTGTGCCAGCGCAGCCGAATTCGCGACGCTCGTGAATAATATCTATCGGGCCCGCATCAGACACTTCGATCTTCCACCTACTTTGCTTCGAAGTTGTGGGTCGGGATGAAACGCGCGACCTCTGCTTTATGCCGGTCTGGAACGCCAAGCTTTGGAGGTGTTTTTGGACCAGCGCGACAGCGTAGCGATCGGACGGGCGGCGACGAAGGCGGCCCGCGATGCCGAGCGGAGCCAGATGGCTGCGGCTGTTTGGGCCGAGGTCGAGGCGGAACGGAAAGCCGTCGACGAGAGAACTGCCCGTCTGCGGGCGCTGAGGCTCGCCCGCGAGGCGGCCGAAATCGGCTAGGCAAAAGGTCTCTCCGAAGCGGCCGCGACGTAGCGAGCTGCCTGGGATTTCTGCAGCTCGCTTCGGCGCTGACAAGGTCGTTAGGTGCGCGACTCAAGCCACCAATCTGAGCTGTAGTAATGACCGCTTAGGAGAGGACGCCTGGGCCGGCTGAATGACGGCAATGGGCGCAAAGGAGAAGGTCCGCTTATCTGCGGCGAACTAACCTCGGCTACGAGTGTGAAGCGATAGCGGCATCGGATCAGGTCGGCGCCCGCCTCGTGGCATAGCACGAGCGCTCAGGTTCGATTGCGGCTCGCCACGCCGGTGAAGGTTATGCGTTCTCGCGCATCCTTTGTCGGTGCCCTCGACAACGTCCGACCCATCCTCCACAAAGCGCTCTTGCGAGCGCTACGATCAGGCTTGATCAACAGCCTGCGGGCTTTCAGCCACGTCGCCCTCGGAGTCACGACGGACGTTGGGGTACGGACCTCGCGACTGCGACGCTACCTCCGCCCAAAGCCGTAGCCAGGCGCTCGCCCGCCTCCCAGCCGCCGCCCCGTCACAGGGTCACGCTGGATGAACCCCGTTCCGCGCGGCGAGCCTGACCACTCCAGGAACTGCACCAAGCTGTCGACCTGATCGTCGTAGCGCCCATGCGGGAAGGCCAGTAGTTCACGTCGGAACGCCTCAAGCCACGGCGCTTGCCGCGGTAGCCAGTAACGACCGCTCTCCAGCCGTGCAGTCTGCCCCTCGAAGCGCGTCTGCTTGTCCTGCCGGGGCCTGCACCCATTGTAGATGCAGTGGCCGCGCTCCTCGGCGCGAAGTTGCTGAAGCAGCGAGATGCCTGAACCCGCGTGCTCGATCAGCACGAGATCGACGCGCCAGCGGCGGGCCAGCCCACGCACACGATGCTTTAGATCAGGAAAGTCCAGCCGCTCACGGGCGCCATCGAGCAGATGCCAGTCGTCTCCGCGAAAACCCCAGGTCAGACCAACGGAGAAGTCGCTGGTCGGCTCTGCCGTCAGCGCCGTGTCCCAGCTCTGGACGACAAACTGGTACGCCTCGCGAGGCAGAACCTCGTCGTAGCTGCCAAACCACTCCCAGCGCAGGCGATTGCCGCCCGGCGGGGTCGGATCCTGCTGATACTGAGCCGAGAACGCGAAGGCACCCATCTCGAGCCGCAACTTGTCGAGCACATGGGCCGGTTCGCGCTCCGGGCAGAGCACCTCGTCCTTGGCACGGCGATGAAGCTGACCAAAGCCGATCGGGATGACCTCGTCCGTCATCGCTTTCGCCGGCAGGTTCAGGTGCTCGAACTGACCTGTGCCGATCAGGTAGCCCGCCAGATCGTCCTCGTGCAGCCGCTGCTGGATCGCGATGATCTTGCCCGCCCCCTTGTCGTTCAAGCGCGAGAGCAACGTCTGCTCGTAGTAGGCCTTCACCCGCTCCCGCTCCGCCGCTGAGCCCGCGTCCGCCGCCTTCATCAGATCGTCGACGATGATCAGGTCGGCGCCAAAGCCGGTTGCCGCGCCGCCCAGCGAGATCGCCTTGCGACCACCCCGGGCGGTGGTCAGCTGCTCGTCCTCGCGATTGCCGCCCACCGCCAGCCGCGTGCTGGGGAACAGGGCCTTGTACCACTCCTCGGACAGCACCGCCCGGAAGTCCCGGGCGTGCTTGGTGGCGAGTTCGCCCCCGTAGCTCGCCACCATGATCTTGAGTGCGGGATCCCGGCCGAGCAGCCAGGCGGGAAGGGCAACCGCGGTGCAGATCGACTTCAGGTGCCGCGGTGGCACGGTGATCAGCAGACGCTGGCACTCGCCGCGGGCCACACGCTCGAGGGCATGGGCGATGGCGCGGACGTGCCAAGCCGGAGTGAAGTCCTGGCCGGGATGGAGCGCAGCGAAAGCCTTCCAGATGAAGAAGTACAGGTGCTGACGCAGGATGGCGTCACGCAGGGCAGCATCGTGGATCATGACCCTGCTCCTCAGTGGCTGGTTGGGGAGGGCGGTTGGACCACTGCGTCCTCATGGCCCTGCGCGTCAGAACCAAGCGTCTCTGACGCGGGCCCGTCCTCCGAGTTGGGCAGGCCGGCTCCCGTGCGGATCAGCGCCGCGAACTCTGCGATGATGGCTTGGTCCGTCTTGTCGATTGGCAGGGAGGCCGGCGAGATCGCGTTGCCGGCAGCAGGAACCGCTATGCCGGCGGATCCGGCCAAGTCGGTCAGGTCGCGCAGGAAGCGCGCGGCGCCGAGATCTCCACGGCATGCCTTATCGACGATCTGGCGGCTGACCACCTCGCGCTTGGTCAGCCGCTTCGCACGCCCCTCCTGGTGCACGACGATGATGCGCTCGAGTTCACGCTCTGTGGCGGCAGCGAGAGACTGCGCCTTCTTCGGCCGGCCCTTGGGATTGCCGCACTGACCCGGCTTGAAGCGGCTTGCGAGGGGAGGGCGGCCGTAGCCAACCTCGTACTCTGGTGTGCGATCGGCAGAGGGTTGCCGTGACGGCTTCCTAGACATGAGCCGCCTGCCGCGCTTCGCTGCCGAGTGCGTCTGCGCCGCTCACACTGGCGCAGTCGCTAGCCTCGCTCGGCGATCCCTCATTCAAGCGCTGCCGGGCAAGCTCGTCGAAGGTCACTCCTGTGGCATCGTGCACGGCAGACTTGCCGGTGAGCGCCTGCCAGCGGCGCACGGCCACGTCGACGTAGACGGGGTCCAGCTCGATGCCGTAGCCGATGCGTCCCGCACGCTCAGCCGCGATCAGCGTCGTGCCGGAACCGCAGAACGCGTCCAGCACCCGCTCACCGCGCCGCGTGCAGTCCTTGATGGCATCGACCACCAAGGCAACGGGCTTCACCGTCGGATGCGAGGCAAGCTCCTCCAGGCGGCGCCGGCCGAAGGTGTTGACCCCGGCATAGTCCCAGACGTTGCTGCGGTAGCGGCCATGACGGCCGAGCTCGATCGTGTTGAGGTGCGCGCCGCCCGGCTTCTTGAGCACGAACACCAGCTCGTGCTTGGAGCGATAGAACGAGCCCATGCCGCCGTTCGTCTTGTTCCACACGCAGATGTTGAGCTGCTCGAGACCCAGGCGGCGAGCCGCGGAGGTCAGCTCGAAGACGTGCCGATGATCCATGGCGAGGTACATCAGGCCGCCAGCGACCAGGCTCTCGCGCAGCAGCTCCATGGCTCGCGCCAGGAATGCGACGAACTCCGCCTCGCTCATCTCGCCAGAGGCCATCGCGAACTCGCGATGCTGGATCTGACCCGAGCCGCAGACATGGCCGGAGACCGGAACGTTGTAGGGCGGATCGGAGAACACCATGCGCACCGGCTCGCCTGTGAGCAGGGCCGCGTAGCTCTCCGCCTCGAGGGCTGATCCGCACAGCAGGCGGTGCGGTCCGAGCCGCCAGAGATCGCCGCTTTGCGAGACGGCAGCACCTACCGCCGGAGCCGGACACGAATCGGCAGGATCGGCTTTGGCAGCTGTCGCCTCGCCGTCGATGATGAGGTCGATCTCGGCAACCTCGAAGCCTGTCAGCTCCAGCTCGAAGTCGAGGTTGAGACCGGTGAGCTCGGACAGTTCCAGCGCCAGAGCCTCCCTGTTCCAGTCGGCGTTCTCAGCCAGGCGGTTGTCAGCCAGCCGGAAGGCACGCAGGCGCTCGGGCGAGAGGTGGGCAGCCCGGATGACAGGCACCTGCGGCAGGCCGAGCTGCTTGGCCGCCAGCCAACGGCCATGGCCGGCCGCGATGGTGTTGTCGGGCGAGACAACGATTGGAACCAGGAAGCCGAACTCGCGGATGCTGGCGGCGATCTGGATCACCTGCTTGTCAGAGTGCTGGCGGAGGTCGCGCGCGTAGGCCTTGAGCCCGGCTGTCGAGACGAGCTCGACGCCATCCGGCAAGAAGGTGTTGGAGCGCAGGGGAGGGGAGCTGCTGGTAGTGCGCAGCCGGGTGCATGGAGATTTGGACATGAGAGCCTCGGTCGTGAGCACGCGCGGAGAGCGCGTGCGGGGTGACGGAGGATCTCCGGATCAGCAGGTCAGAGGATCATCTGGGCAGCACGAGGCGAGCGTCGACACCCCCAGCCTCCTGAACGGAGATCCGGATGAAGTCGTCTGCTCGCCCACTCTCTGGCCCACTAAGGTTACCGAGGCTGCTGACTCAGAGCGACGCTTGCCGATGCGTGGTCGTAGCGAGGCAAACCCTGACGCCGCTCCTGCCGAGCTTCCTACAGCGACGCCGCATCCCTGTAAAGAACAAAATGCGAACAGAATCGCGACTGCGATCGCTGTTCTGCTGCCGCGTTTTCCCTGTTTCAGCGAGTAGGGAAATGCCTTGCAAGTGCCTGCTGCACCAAGCGGATCAGCAGTGTCACGCCACGCTCAGTCTGTTTTCCCTGGTCGGTTTCCCTGTTCTTTCCGCGTTAACAGGGAAGCCGCCACAGAGACGGGTTCTCTGTCGGTTGCGTGCACCACCACGCGCTCCACGCGAACCGCGCCGTTTCCGAGCGCACCAGAGATCGTCGCGATCTCAGGAGCTTAGCCGGATTTGGCTGTTTTGGCGCCCGCTCTCCAGCCGTTCCGCACAGGCCTACTGGTGCCGCTTCACAGGCGCGTTCTCGCGAGCTCTCCAAGCAGCGTCCGCGTGCGACGAACCGTCTTGCCGGGAGACCGGCTCGCTCGCCCGCAGAGACACCGTTCGCCGCGCCGAGGCGAATCAGCTCGTTCTCCACAGCCCGCATTCGCGACTGGAGTTCCGCTGCGAACGGAGCGGACATGCTCCCGTCCCGAGCAGGCCACCTGAGGCCGGGTGGACGGCGCGGAGCTCAGAAAAAACGTCTGAGGCCATGTCACATCCGAGATCGCTGCCTCGTCTTGCCATCGACGCCGCCCCGAGCGGCTGTTGAGCGGGAGTTGGTGAGATGAAGATCGTAGTCGTCGGGGGCAGTGGCCTCATCGGGTCGAAGACCGTGGCGAGACTGCAGAAGGCGGGCCACGACGTGGTGACCGCTTCGCCGAATTCGGGTGTGAACACGCTCACCGGAGAGGGCCTTGCAGAGGCCCTCCGCGGGTCGGAGGTCGTCGTCGACGCAGCGAACTCGCCATCCTTCGCTGACGAGGACGTGATGGCTTTATTCACGACCTCGGGCCGCAATCTGATCGCGGCGGAAACGGAGGCGGGTGTCCGGCACCACGTGGCCCTGTCAGTCGTCGGCACCGCGCGGCTCCAGGAGAGCGGGTACTTCCGTGGCAAGCAGGCGCAGGAAGACCTGATCCGCGCCGCCGGCCTGCCCTATACCATCGTGCAGGCGACGCAGTTCTTCGAGTTCCTGGGCGGCATCGCATCTTCGGCCGCCACGGATGGTACGATCCACCTGCCGCCAGCCGCCATCCAGCCCATGTCGTCCGACGACGTGGCGGCGGCGGTCGCGGAGGCCGCTGTCGCCTCGCCCGTCAACGGCGTCATCGAGATCGCCGGTCCCGAGCGCTTCCGGCTCGACGAACTCGTCCGACGCTACCTCGAGACAAGGAACGACGCGCGAGCCGTCGTTACGGATCCGGCAGCTCGCTACTTCGGCGCCCGCTTGGACGACGCTTCGCTTGTGCCGGCGGCCGCTGCGCGCCTCGGCATCATCCACTTCGGCGACTGGCTCGCCGCATCCTCCGGACGCGCCTGACCACCTGCTGTCTCCCGGGATACCGAATGGAACGAATGATGCGCTCTCATGGACTCACCGCAGTTCTGGCAATGGCCGTTATTGCTCCGGGACCGCTCCGAACCTCTGCCGCGGAACACGGAAATCCACGCTCGAAAGTGACGCTCGTGTACGATCAGCCGCTCCCCAACGTTCCGGGAAAGAGCATGAAGGGCGTGCTGGTCGAGTACGCACCGGGCGGCTCTTCGGCGGCTCACCGTCATCCAGGCTCCGCCTTCATCTACGCGACGGTCCTGGAGGGGGCGGTCGTCAGTCAGGTGAACGACGGACCCGAAATCACCTATCAGGCCGGGCAGAACTTCTCGGAAAATCCGGGTGATCGTCACGGCGTCAGCCGCAACGCCAGCACGTCCGTATCCGCCAAGCTCCTCGCCGTCTTCGTCGTCGACAGCGACGTGAAGGACTTGGTCCTTCCATACTGACGGTGGCCCATGGAGACGGTCTACATCTCGGCCCCGACCTGGCCCGACCGACCGCTATGGCGTTAGAGGAGCGAGCCGCGATGCATCATTCCTCTGACCGAGCGCAGCCGGCATGCAGAGCACCGAGTGAGGGCATGGTGGCGAGATCGGCGATCGCCGCCGCGGATGGAGCCGCGGCCGGCGAGGCCATCATGCGCGCCGAGGCGGCTCGCAGCGTGATGGCTCGCCTGCTGGCGGTCGCCGGCCACGACCTCAAGCAACCTCTCCAAGTCGCACTGATCTCCATCGAGCGCGCCGTCTTCGACGGCGTGGGTCCGCGCGTTGCCGGCCGCCTCGCGATGGCCATCGACGCACTCCAGCGTCTGGGTCGCGAACTCGACGAACTTGCGCGTTCTTCCCTGAGCGGCGGTCGATCACCCCGGGTCCAGGCGGTGCCACTTGCCCCCTTGCTCGCTGAAACTCGGACGGAGTGGCAGCTTCACGCGGACCATCGCGGCGTGCGGTTACGCGTCCCGGCAACGAGCCTGTGCGGGCGCACCGATGCAGCCATGCTCGCCACCATCCTGCGCAATCTCGTAGGCAACGCAATCAGGTACGCACGCCCAGGGGGGCAGGTGGTCCTCGGCTGCCGGCGCCGGGGCGGGACGATCCTTCTCGAGGTGCACGACGATGGGCCGGGTATCGCGCCCGAGAGGCTTGAGAGCCTGTTCGAGGCCGGGGACAGAGGTGGGCGCCGCGACGGCACGGGCCTGGGTCTCGGCCTCTACATCGTGCGTGAGACGGCGCGGGCACTGGGCCACCCGGTCGGCGTGCAGTCGCGGCTCGGCCGTGGTTCGATCTTCAGCGTGACGTTGCGTCGCGCGAGCAGCGTGCCAGCGCCCGTAGCGCCGGATGCTCTCGACGGCCACCGATGCCAGCGGGGATGAGGTCCCCGCAGCGGCGCCCGAACGTCAGCCGGAGGAAGCGTCCGGCACGGTCGGCCTGCGCCTCACCGCTCTCGCGCCGTCCCTCCCTGTCAGGCAATCCGATGTCCGGAGAACGCTAGCAACCAGACACCCCGACCCACACCGGAAAGGGCCGTTTCGGGTCACTCTGAGGCCTCCACCTGAGTCGCGCGGAATGTCCGCTTAGCCGATTGCCTTCGCGGCCTGTGCATCCGCTACCGGTGCGGTCGATACGGGAGTAACCTCCTGCCGCCCGATCCGTTGAGAAGGACCGACACGATGTCCGACCTGCAAGGCAATCGGCCCCAAGCGCGAGCCCATGAACGCGGCGTGCTCTCGCGTCGATCGGTCCTGAAGGGTGGCGTCGGGACGCTGGCGACGGCCGCTCTCTCGGCGGTCGGTGGCGCGCCACATCAGGCGTGGGCCGCAACGCCCGAGTTCGACATCGTGTCGATGGGGGCCGTCGATCTGTCCGAGGCCATCCACGCGAAGCAGGTATCCTGCGTCCAGGTGATGAATGCCTATCTCGACCAGATCGCGCGGCTCAACCCGAGCGTAAACGCGGTCGTTGCGCTGCAGGATCGCGAGAGCCTGCTCAAACAGGCCGGCGAGCGTGACGCGCAGCTTGCCCGGGGCGAAAGCAGCGGGCCGCTGCACGGATTTCCTCAAGCCGTCAAAAACCTCGACGCGGTCAAGGGCATCCGGTTCACCCAAGGCTCGCCCATCTTCAAGGACAGGGTCGCAGCCGCAGACTCGATCATGGTCGAGCGCCTGCGCCGCAACGGCGCGATCTTCATCGGCAAGACGAACACCCCCGAGTTCGGCCTCGGCTCGCAGACCTACAACAACGTCTACGGCACGACGAAGAACGCCTACGATCAGACGCGCACATCCGGTGGCTCGAGCGGCGGGGCCGCCGTTGCGGTAGCGTTGCGGATGCAGGCCGTTGCCGACGGCAGCGACCACGCCGGCTCTCTGCGCAATCCGCCGTCCTTCAACAATGTCTTTGGTCTGCGCACGAGCTATGGGCGCATCCCGATCGCCGGAAAGGACGTGTTCACGCCGGGTCTCGGCGTTCAAGGAACGATCGGCCGATCTCCAGCGGACATCGGACTGCTCCTCTCGGTCCAAGCGGGCTACGATCCGCGCGTGCCCTACTCGATCAAGGAAGATCCGAAGCAATTTTCCCAGCCGCTCCAGCGTGATTTCAAGAATGTCTCGATCGCTTGGCTCGGCGATTTCAACGGTCACCTGCCGTTCGAGCCGGGCGTGCTCGACCTCGATCGCAGCACTTTGAAGACCTTCTCAGATATTGGCTGCCGAGTGGACGAGGCACGTCCGGACTTCGACATGGAAAAGGTCTGGACGGATTGGCTGGCTCTTCGCGCGTGGATGACGGCGTCGAGCCTGAAGCCTCTCTACGCGGATCCGGCAAAACGGGCACTCCTGAAGCCGGAGGCGATCTGGGAGATCGAGCGCGGCCTCAAGCTCGACGCCGACCAGATCGCGGCCGCTCAAGAGGGGCGCACCGCCTGGTATCAGGCCCTGCGCAAGTTCATGGACCGGTACGAGTACGTCGTCCTGCCGACGGCGCAGGTTTTTCCCTTTGATGCCAACCTGCACTGGCCCACGGAAGTCGGCGGCAAGGCCATGGATACGTATCATCGCTGGATGGAGGTCGTGATCCCGATCACGATGAGCGGCCTGCCATCGCTGAATGTCCCCGCGGGGTTCAACGATGCGGGTCTGCCGGCGGGCATTCAGATCGTATCACGCAACGAAGGGGAATTGGCCTGCCTGCAACTCGGTGCAGCCTACGATGAGGCCACGGGTTGGGTGAGACAGCGGAAGCCGGGCCTGCTCGGCAAGGCTTGATCGGCCTGCCGGCACGGTTCTTCGATCAGCCCGATCGCGCGTGCGATGCTGGAGCTGTGGCCGCCGCTGGACCGGTCGCTACCGTGTGGGAAGCGATCATGCCGCGCGGGGTCACAAGGTCTCAGTCGCAAGGTCTGCGGCGCGTCGGTTTGAGAGGGCTCGACACCGTCACGTCCTCACGACCTCGGCTCGCCGCCGGCATGGGCGAGGAGCCTCGATCAGGCAGACCGACGGCTGCGGCGTCCCTTCGAGGACTCGCTCTCCGTGTGGCCGCCTGGTCGCCCCGGCAACCCGAGATGCGGGGCCGGGGTTGCGCGATACCGTACCGTTGACGGTATACAGCCGGCATGAAAGCCCAGCTGTTGCCCGTCATATTGACGGCGTCCTTCGTCGCCGGCTGCCTCACGATCCAAGCCTTGAGCCGATGGCCTGATCGGGTCCGCAATGGACTCGGTGTCTGCCTGTGCGCAGTGGTGTCGCTGCTCGTCGTCGAGATGGTCTTGGAATACGCACCGCGGCAATCCGCTTATCGCGCCGTCGAGCCCGTGGCCTCCGCGACAGCGCTGTACGGCGGCGTGACGGCAACCCTGCAGGCTGCTGGTCCCTAGAGCATTTTCCGTGATTTTTGGATCACGGAAAATGCTCCAAACCATTGATTTAGCCCGCTTTCTGATCACCAAACCGGCAACCACTTTGGCGGAAAGCGCGCTAGGAGCGCTATCGGGAGTTCGGCAATCTCCCGAGATGCGCTGTCGTGGGCGTGTTGCGCTCAGGTGCGCGAGCGCAACGATCCCGCCT
The DNA here is from genome assembly GCF_037106235.1 of Methylobacterium nigriterrae. Taxonomy (NCBI): domain Bacteria; kingdom Pseudomonadati; phylum Pseudomonadota; class Alphaproteobacteria; order Hyphomicrobiales; family Methylobacteriaceae; genus Methylobacterium; species Methylobacterium nigriterrae. The sequence continues at coordinate 20,395 of NZ_JBAWTG010000082.1, forward strand.
GCTGGCCGGCTTCACGTCGCATTGCGCGCAGCCGGCACGGCCGTACCTGTTCGGGCGCAGCGCCGATCGCGTGCTGGTAGCAACACGACTGGTTCAGGTTCAGCCAGACCTCGCAGGCATCCGCACGCCCGCCGACCTGTGATGTGTCTCGCCGCACAAAGGCGGCGCCTCCTTGGTGTTCACAGGTGAGTATCCGCACAGCGGTACGGATCACGCTGCGCTCTATTCCCGACAGATCTTCACGGAGCGTGTCATGTCTGAGGTTCACGAACAGCTCGTTGCGGCTCTGCGCGCAGTGGTTGCCCAGAGCCCCGATGCTCATGTCCTTGTCGTCCACGCCCTTGAGGACGTCGAGCGTGAACAGCCGGCATGGCCATGGCGATCGGGCGAAGAGGTGCCGGGCCCCTACGCGCCGAACACCTGGTCGATCTACGCCCAGCGGACGCACTGATCAGTCGCAGGTTGCCGACCTAGCGGTGGGATCGATCAAACGCCGCAAACCGCCTGTCGGCTCGGCGCGCATGAACTGGAAGCGCACCGAGGAACTTGAACGCGGCAGCGCAAACCGGCTGACGCGGCAAGAAGCCGGGGCGGTCTGAAACCCATGCCGCCCCGACATGATCAGGCAGCCTTGCGCCGCCCCCGACCCTTCGGCTGCTCCACCGGAGCCTGAGCGCCCGGCCGTCCGAGGCCGATCGACTTGGCGAGTTCCGAGCGCTGGGCGGCGTAGTTGGCGGCGACCATCGGGTAGTCGGCCGGCAGGCCGTAGCGCTGGCGGTAGCTG
>NZ_JBAWTG010000083.1:0-20722 GCF_037106235.1 Methylobacterium nigriterrae
GCTTGCCGCCGCGATCGAGGCGCAGGCGGGCGCCCGCCTGCCGGGCGCCCGCCGCCTGGCGCTGCGTGCCCGCGCGGCCGCCTCGGGCCTGGCGATCCCAGACGCGCTCCACGCGGAGATCGCGGCCCTATGAGGTGAGCGGCGTCCCGGAGCGGGCGTTCGCATGATCGGGTGATAGCTCCAGACGAGCGATTGCCCAAGGTCGGGAGGCACCGTATCGAGAGGCGGGAACACGTGCTCGAATACCCATCGGACGCTTTTCCCGCGGTCGGGGAGCAGCGTCGGCACGAGATGGAACGATCAGGCTCGGGGAGTTCGGCCGGAGCAGGTCGCGAGGGCCAGGGCGAGGCCGTCGACTTCCGCCCGCTCTACCGGCAGGTCTACCATACGCTGCTGCGCCGCCTCGCCGATGCGGTCTGGCAACCCGGCCAGATGCTGCCGAGCGAGAGCCAGCTCGCGAGCGAACTCGGTGTCAGCCAGGGGACCGTGCGCAAGGCACTCGATGCGCTGACCGCCGACAGTCTCTTGGTGCGTCGCCAGGGGCGCGGCACCTTCGCGGCCGAGCACGACGACAAGCAGAGCGTCTTCCGCTTCTTCAAGCTGCGCTCGGACTGCGAAGACAGTGCCGCTCCACAAAGTCGTGTCGTCGCGATCGCCGAGGCTTCGGCGAGTGCCGACGAGCGGGACAGGCTCGCTCTCGTGCGAACGGCGCGGGTGGTACGCATCGAACGCCTCCGCAGCCTCGATGACAAACCCTGCCTGATCGAGACGATCGCAGTGCCGCTGACCCTGTTTCCCGGGCTCGCAGCGATGGATCTCCCGAACACTCTCTACAGCCTCTACGCGAACCGGTTCGGCATCACGATCGCGATCGCCAAGGAGCGCCTGAAGGCGGTCGTCCTGCCGCGGCGGGAGGCCGACCTTCTGGAAGTCGCCGAGGGTAAGCCGGCCATCGAGATCGACCGGGTCGCGTTCGATCTTGAGGAGCGGCCGGTTGAGTGGCGCCTCTCGACCTGCATTACCGACAGCGTGCATTACCTCTCGGTTCTGCGCTGAACCCCGCCAGGCCGCCCGCATTACCAGAGCGCGAGGCACCCTGCACCGGCACTAGGAATGACGCCATGCCGCCTCCCGACCGACGTCCATCCTGGCCGGGCATGGACCAGACCCTGCACATAGAAGCCGTCCCAAGGATCAGCTCGCGTGCGCTCTTACCTGACCGCTGTGATGAGCGAAGCAACTTGAGCCTGCACGCTCGCGACCTGCTGCGCGACTGGCTGGTCGCCAAGATAGACCCGACCCGCGGTCAGGAGCAGGGCGAGGCTCCAGAACACTGCAACCGCGGCATTGCGCGCACGCCGGTCACCCGGTGTCATCGCGTAGCCACGAACTACCTCGGCGGGCTCGCCGAAAGGATCGTAGGCCAGGATCGTGGCGTCGGGACGCGTGCTCATACCCCTAAGTGTCGCGCTTGGACCTCTCCCGATCAATGGACGGGCCTTCCGAAGATTCGCGCGGCCGGAGAGGCTTCATCTCCCTTGCAAGCCTTGGAGAGAAGTTTTGTTTCTCAGCCTATGAGGCCCGCATGAGCGTTAAGGCATCCACGAAGGAAGCGCTGCGTGGCGCCTCTGCAAAGACCGATGAGGCGCCGTCCTTCTTGCCAGGTATTCTCCTCTGCCTTGTCATTACGCTCCTGGCCGTCGGCGTCCAGAAAATCGAGGAGCATGCGACAGGTCACCCGTACGTCGAGGCGTTGGTCATCGCGATCCTCCTCGGCATTGCGGTAAGAACCGTATGGGCTCCGGGCGAACGCGTCCGGAGCGGCATCGCCTTCAGTGCCAAGCAGGTGCTTGAGGTTGCCGTCACTCTGCTGGGTGCCTCGATTAGCCTCGGAGCGATCGTCGCCTCCGGACCGGCGCTGTTGACCGGGATCGTCGGCACCGTGGTGCTGGCGATTGCCGCAAGCTTTGCGATCTGTCGCGGGCTCGGCCTGCCCGCCCGCATGGCCATCCTAGTGGCTTGCGGCAACGCCATCTGCGGCAACTCGGCCATCGCCGCCGTGGCACCCGTGATCGGGGCCGACAGCAAGGACGTCGCCGCGTCGATCGCCTTCACGGCGGTTCTTGGCGTGCTCATGGTGCTGGGCCTGCCGCTCTTCATTCCCCTCGTTGGACTGTCGGAGCACCAGTATGGCGTGCTGGCTGGGTTGACAGTCTACGCCGTGCCGCAGGTGCTGGCCGCGACCGTGCCGGTGGGATTGCTCAGCACGCAGGTCGGCACTCTAGTCAAGCTGGTGCGTGTGCTGATGCTAGGCCCCGTCGTCGTTGCTTTCTCGCTCTTGGCCCCACGGCTTCCGAGGGAGGGCGCCACATCCAAGCCACGGCCCGGAAGGCTCGGTTTCGCCAAGCTGGTGCCCTGGTTCATCCTGGGCTTTCTGGGCTTAGCCACGCTGCGGTCAGTCGGCCTGATCCCCGATGCGGCATCGCAACCGGTGACGCAACTCGCTGGCTTCCTCACTGTCGTCTCCATGGCCGCGCTTGGGCTCGGCGTTGACGTCCGCGTGCTCGCCCGGGTTGGCGGCCGGGTCACCCTGGCGGTGACGGGCTCCCTGGTGATACTGCTCGCCGTTAGTCTCACCTTGATTTGGTCCCTCGGCATCGCCTGATGCCCGTAGAGACTTATCGCAAATTGCTGAAATTCACGGCTCGTTAGGCCTCCAAAGGCACCAGGGTGACGAACTGAGCCGCCGCCCACGGCAGCCCAACCGGCAGGGCGTGGGCTCCTCAACGCGGCAGGTGGTGGGAACTGTCGAGAGCCGGCGCCTTTCATCTGCAGGGGCGCGGCTGGCGCCGAGCATTGAGTGAGACTGTTGGAATGTGCGGCGCGCGTGTGCAGTCAGGTCCGAAACGGCGCAATGCCCACCCTGTCTTGATTTGCCTGTCCAAGCCAACCATCCGCACGGTCGCGAATGACAATGACTGTGCACCCGCTTCGCTGCTCAATCGGATCGGCACCATCTTGGAATTCATGAAGCTGGTGCTGGCGCCACGACTGCCGCCTGTTCCATAACGGGACGGCTCAGAGCTGCAGCGCATCGCACCCCAAATAGCCGTTCGAATCCTTCCGTAAGGTCGGCAGGGTGTCTCAGTCCGTATACACCGTAGTGGTATACCCTTCCGTGACAGAGCGAGCCATGCGCCAGATGCATTTCGTGAAACTAGATCTTCAGGCGTTTCAGCAATGCCCATGTTTCCCAACGGTGCAGCTGGTAACTCCGAGCGTCTTAAGAAGTTAATCTAGGTTACGATAAACGAGTGTTGCAATCACCGAGGAAATATCGCAGTGTGTAATCCCTTGCTTGAATGGGCGAGGTTTTTATTCGGAGTTCTGCTCCGCTAAGAATTTCGGAGGTGAGGCTATGCAGCATCACGAACGGCCTGATGGCGAGGAGACTCCGCCGGATCAGGCACGGGCATAGGTTTTAGCGCGATCGCGCACACGGAGGCGGGACGTGGGTCCCGCCTTTCCTTTATGCTCAGGTTGCACCATCGCGGCGGCCTGTCTTCGCTTCCATCTGCCGACTCTCAACGCTTGTTGACGCCCGCCGAGCGGCGCTGCATTTACCTGCGCGAACCTGAGGTGGCCGTCACCGGCCCAAAACGCTAGCAATCCCTCTCCGACGATGCCGCGGTAAGTGCCTCTGCTCCATAAAGGCGTGCCATGTGGCCTCGCGTATGGCCAGATCGATGCCTCACGGACCGTCGGTGGCCTTCCTAGGCATCAGGCGGCCACCAGGACGACGGAGCGGTCGGAAGCCTCCAGCACCGCATCGGCGATGTTGCCGAAGGCAAGATCGGTACCGGGGCGCCGCGCCGCGCCCATGATAATCAGGTTGTGCCCGCCGAGGCGCGCCTGCCGTAGGATGGCGTCCTCCGCAGCAAGAATCGTCCGCGCAACGGTCCGGATCCTGACGCCGTGCTGGTCAGCCAATGCCACAACTTCCTTCAGGACGGCCTCATCACCGCTACTGGGGCGCCGGGCGCGTCGCTGTCGGGTGGTGCTCGCGTCCGCGCTCGCGACGAACAAGGCGGTCAGCGGCGCGTCGGCTGCCCGCGCGATGTTCAAGGCAACCTCGGCTCCTCGCCGCGACACCTCCGTGCCGTTGACCGGAACCAGAATGTTCAGCGGCGCCCCCTCCGGCTCGACCAAGTGCCTGCCGCGGGCCGCGACAATCGCGAGAGGACCGGCGAAGCCATCCGCGGCCCGAGCCACATCTGCGTTGAAGCCACCATCCGGGCCGACGGTCGGCTCAATCCCGATCACGAGAAGGTCGAACCCCTTCTCAGCCTCCGCTGTCACGGCCTGGTCGATCGATGCATCTATCGGCCGCTCCGTCACATCGACAGTCAAGATGTCTGTATCCTCGTGCGAGGCTTGCGCACGCGCCGCTTCCGCAGCACCCTGTACCGAGGCAGCAAGCCTGCCGGATATGTCTTCCCTCATCGACCAGGGTGCCAGGTCGGACGCAACCTGAAGCACCGTCACCGGCATTCCGTAACGGCCTGCCATCAGACCAGCGAGGCGAGCCGCGAACCGCCCCTTCGGGCTCTCGTCGGCAGCAACGAGCAGGCGCTCCAGGTTTGGAACAAACCCCCGTTCCTCAAACTCCTCTCGTTCGAGCCGCGTCCGCTCAGCTTCGTCGAGCGGCAGGCGGCTTAGCGCCCAGCGCAGCATCGGCGGCATCGCGAGCGTAGTCAGGACGGCCATGGCCACGGTCATCGTGAACAGGTTCTGGCTCAGCACACCAATCGACAAGCCGATCGAGGCAACAATCACCTCTGTCGAGCCACGCGCGTTCATGCCACAAGCCAGAGCGAGGGATTCCGGCACGCGCAGGCCACCCAGGGTGCCGCCCAGGAATGCGCCTGCGAACTTGCCGAGGCTCGCAATGGCGACCAACCCGATTGTCAGCGTTAGGAGCGTCGGATCCTTCAGGATCGTCAGGTCGGCACTCAGGCCTGCAAGCCCGAAGAAGACGGGTGCGAACAGGGCGCTGATGAGGCCGCGCAGTTGCTCGTCGATGTGCCGCGTCAGGATGGGGGATTGCCCGACCAAGATCCCGGCCACGAAAGCGCCTAGTACAGTGTGAACGCCGATGACCTGCGTCACGAGCGCCATCAGGCCCATCACGACCAGAATGGTGGTGATCACGGCCGCCTCACTCTCGAGCTCGTCGTTAGCCCAGCGAATGAGCAGGAAGACGACCCGGCGTCCGAGGGTGAAGCTGAGGCCCAGGAACAGGGCTGTCCCGATGAGGCTCTGCCCGAGGGACCAGGGATCGATGCTGCCGTGAAGTGCCAAGCTGAAGGTGATGGCGATGATCACCCAGCCGATGGTGTCATCGACGATGGCCGAGGCAACGATGACCTGACCGACATTGCGACGCAGGAAGCCCATCTCGCGCACCACCATCGCAACGATCTTGACGGACGAGATTGACAGCGCGGTGCCCAGGAACAGGGAGGTGATCAGCCGCAACTCGGGCTTCGGCAGCATCGTCTCGGGCAGGAACTCACCGAGCACAAAACCGCAGGCGAAGGGCACGGCGACGCCAGCGACCGAGACACTAAGGGCAGCCCTCCGAACTTTCCTCACGAGGCCGAGGTCGGTCTCCATGCCGGTGAGGAGCAGCAGCAGAAGGATGCCGAGCTGCGAGACCGCGTCGAGCATGGCCTTTTGCTCGTGAGCGGGCGGGAAGACGAGGTGCTGGCCCTCGGGCCAGATGGCCCCGAACACTGAGGGCCCGAGCAGGAGGCCGGCGATGAGCTGGCCCATCACGCCGGGCTGGCCAATGCGCTGCATGAGCTCACCGAGCAGGCGCCCGGCCACGAGCAGCAGCACGATCTGGATCAGGAACGTGACTTCGGACGCGCCCTTGGATCCGGGCGCGGAGGCGGCCAGGGCGTGATCTGAGGCTAGAGCGAGGAGGATAGGCGCGAGTGCGATGATGCGCTTCAAATTGACGTCTCTCTCCTGCTGCCCTCACGGCGTGGGCGCAGGACAACGCAATGCCGTCGGCGCCAGTGCCCGGCACTGACGCGGGTTAAGAACCGGATTGCCCAGGGCGTCCGAGGAAAGCAGCTGCATCGAGCGGAACCGCTCACAGCCAAGGCGAAATTTGCTCCACCTTGAACCGCTTCATCGTGCAGAGCGGGCCGTCTCTCACGCATTCCGCGAGAGCCTCATTACGCGCTATGCAGCGGTTCGGCTGAGGGGAACACGTTCCAACAAAATCAAAGCTCAACCACAGCTTCCCAAGCTGAATGTCGTCAGTTCGATCCCGATCGCCCGCTCCACCTAACCCCCTGATTCCGCTGGTGTTCCGATCGACCTGAACGGTCGGGGCGTTCCCCGTGTTCCCCATGGTGTTCCCCGCCGTTCCTCATCCCTGTTCCGGGTCCGTTTCCTGCTGGGGAGAAGGCATCTGTACGCGCCTCCCCGCGGCAAGCTGGCCCGACGGCCTGCGGCGTTGTTGTTGATGCGATGACAGCACTGAGGTTCCGGCGAGAGAAGCCCGCGACCGCTGTGGGCCCGGTAGATGGCAGAGGTTGTCGATGCCGGTGCGCTCGGCAGAGCAACCGGAATGCGCCTACCACCATCCAGGCGACTCGGGTGGCATCTCCAAAGCGGCCATTCGCTGGCTGGGGTGTGGGACGAGAAGAGACCGCCACAGCGGGGCCGAACAGCAAGGCGAGCTCGAGACCCTTGAGCCAAATCAAACTCGAGCGCGACGCCGGCAAATTGATCGCGGCGAATCGCCGAGCCACCAACCTGCTGAGGATCAGGTCGCACTCCGCATCAGCTCGGGCGGACCGTGAGCACGGGTTGCTCGCGGTCCGCAGGTGAGGCCGGCGGAATTGATGGATGGCTCACTGCGCGCGAAGGACCTCGCAGATCCCAGCCGCGTTCGAGCTGATCGAGGACGTCTGTGGCGTCTGCGGCGCGGTCGCGCCGGCCCCGTCCCTGCCAACAGCCTCAGTCCCCTCGACAGCGTCCGGCCTTCCCAAGCGGCCAGCCGCTTGCCCGTCCGAGCTTCGGCAAGTTCCGCCATGTCCCTGGCAAGGGCCTGCCGCAAGCGCCCTTTCCGCCTCTCGATGTCAAGCGGCATGACGAGGTGAAGGGCCAGCGCGGCCGCCCCGACGCCAGCGACCATCGCCAGCCCTTGCTGCAGCAGTGGCAGACCAAGCGGCGCGAGATGCGTCGGCTGGCTCATCATCAGGAAGAAGTTGTTGAACTCAACGGTGCTCACCGCCGTCAGCCGGAACGTCAGACCGGCCGCCGTGACACAGAGGACCGGCAGGAGGGCGAGCAGGAGGATCGACAGGCCGGCCGGATTTGGCAGCACGAAGGTCCGGAAGGCCAGAGCCGTCCCGACGCCCGCGAGCACGCCGAGGACAATGCGCCGCACAGTCGGCGCCCCGAGTTCATTCGCCGAGAGAAGGGTCACGAACACGCACGTGCCGAGAAGCATGAGCGATCCGGCTACCCAGCCGCTCGCGAGCCAGGCGAGTCCCACCGGAAGCACGCAGAGCGCCACCCGCGTCGCTGCACGCAGGGCGCCCCGCCAGTCGGGGGAGGCCGCGAGGCGAGTGGAGCCCTTGCCGCTTGGAGGAGCCTGCTCGAGGTCACGAAGGTCCTCCATAGCCGCTGCAAGCGCCGCCTGGGTTTCGGCGAGGAGTTCAGGTGCGGCTCGGCCGTCCTCCCTTCGTGGGATCGGTGGCGCTGCGGGCGTGCTTGGGTTGCGGAAGCATGCGGCCGCCCGACGGAATAGGGTGGCCAATTCCGCAGAGGCTTGGCGATGATCCTGATCGCCCGGCCGAGCGATAGCCCGCGCCCTCGCAGTAACCAGAAGGAGGGAGGCCAGGAGGTTGCGCAGGCGACGCTTGCGCCACCGGGCGCCCGGGGTCCCGTCGAAGACCTCGTCAGCCTCGGCATCGAGGTCGCCGAGCCGAGCGACCAAGCCGAGCAGCGCAGCCTCATCGGCGTCACTCACGCGCCCTGAGAGCTGGTCGTCGCACCGCTCCAGCAGATCGGCACCCAGCTGCCGAGTGCGCTCAAGGTGGGACCGGCGGCCCGAGTGCGGCATCAGCAGGCCAGTCACGGCGGTGGCCGCGAGGATGCCGATGATCGTGCAAGCGATGCGGCCGTAGGCGATCTGCTGAACCGCGGCCGGATGCTCGAAGTCAATCAGCGCCACGATGGCGCAAGTGTAGCCGGCGAGCACCGCCCCGTAACTCCGGAAGTGTCTTACCAGGGCCGAGAAACCGGCGCAGCAGGAGAGCCAGAGCGTGAGACCGACGAGCGCGGCGGCGGGGTGGCTCGCGAAGGCGGCGAGCAGGCCGATGCCGGCGAGCGCGCCCGCAGTCGTGCCAATCAGGCGCCAGAGGCATTTCTCCAGTAGGAGCCCCCGGGTCGGCTGCGAGACCGTGAGGACGGTAACGCCTGCCCAGTGCCCGTTCGGCAGGTCCAGTGCCGCGGCCAGGACGATGGCGAGCCACGCCGCAGCGGCCGTAGCGAAGCCGAATCTCAGGCGCGGCGGATCGCTCTCCAGGAATCGACGGAGACCAGTCAGACTCATGCTCGGTGATTGCCCTTGGCCCCGACGTCCAGGGCAGACATGATGGACTGCGGGAACGTGTCAGGACCGGGTCGGAGCCATGAGCCCGGCGCAGGGCAGGCTGCCCTCGGCTGCCGCGCTTGCTCCCTTCGCAGGCCGCTCAGGCGGCAAGGACGATCTTCCTCACCTGCGCGCTGCTCTCCATGGAGCGGTGAGCCTGCGCGATCAGGTTGAGCGGAAACGTCTTGGCGATATCGGCTTGAGCTCGCCCTGCCTGACGTCGACGTCCGCCCTCCGCAGGTTCGTTGAATCCGTGACGAAACAGGACATGAGGATCCCCCGGTCGTGAGCACATCGCGCTGCGCATCCGTGGGCGCTTAGAAAAGCTTTCACACTGCAAAGCTGTCACGCTGCAAAAAGCGCAGTGCCACCGAGCCAGCGCTCGTCCTGTTGCTGTCTAGCAACAGCATCAAAGAGTGAAAACTGTACCCGGGCCAGCGCTCATGGACTTGAAACGCCAGTTCTTGCCCCTAATCACAAGACGAAGAGGCGCCGCCGGTTCGTGAATCCTCGCGCGCCGGAGAGCGGCCTGTCGGGAGGGCAAATGAGCTTCCTCGTCGCGATCGCTGCGTTGGTGCTGCTGATGTTCGTCGCCTATCGCGGCTTCAGCGTCATCCTCTTCGCGCCAATCGCGGCCATGCTGGCCGTGCTGCTCACCGACCCGGCCGCCGTCCCTCCTGTCTTCACCAGCCTGTTCATGGAGAAGATGGTCGGCTTCGTGAAGCTGTACTTCCCGGTCTTCCTGTTGGGCGCCGTCTTCGGCAAAGTCATCGAGCTGTCAGGCTTCTCGAAGTCCATCGTCAAGGCCGTCATCCGCCTGGTCGGACGCGAGCGGGCGATGCTGGCCATCGTGCTTGTGGGCGCGGTCCTCACCTACGGTGGCGTTTCACTGTTCGTGGCAGTGTTCGCGGTTTATCCCTTCGCCGCAGAGATGTTTCGGCAAGGCAACATCCCGAAACGCCTGATCCCAGCCACGATCGCGTTGGGTGCATTCACCTTCACGATGGACTCCCTGCCCGGAACCCCGCAGATCCAGAACATCATCCCCACCACCTTCTTCAAGACCGATACTTGGGCGGCCCCGGTGCTCGGCACGATTGGGGCGATCTTCATCCTCATTGTCGGCATGATATACTTGGAATGGTGCCGCCGGCGCGCTGCGGCGGCGGGCGAGGGCTACGGTGAGGGGCACCTGAACGAGCCCGAGCTTGTCGCAGACCGTGAGCTTGCCCATCCCGGCATCGCCATCTTGCCGCTCGTCATAGTGGGCGTGACAAACAAGCTGCTGACCCCTTTGATCGTGAGCGCATATGGCACGACGAACGAGACCAACCTGGCGGGCCTGCCGCAGCCGCTGGTGACCCAGGTCTCGACCGTGGCAGCGATCTGGGCCGTCCAGGGCGCGCTGCTGCTTGGCATCCTCTCGGTGCTGCTGTTCACCTTCCGCCGGGTCATGGAACGGTTCGCGGAAGGAACGAGGGCCGCTGTCGCCGGCTCTCTCCTGGCGTCAATGAACACGGCCGCCGAGTACGGGTTCGGTGCCGTGATTGCCGCGCTGCCGGGCTTCCTGGTGATCCGGGATGCCCTGCGAACCATTCCCAACCCGCTCGTCAACGAGGCCATCACCGTGTCCGTGCTCGCCGGCATCACCGGCTCCGCATCGGGTGGCATGAGCATCGCGCTCGCCGCCATGTCCGAACAGTTCATCGCGGCCGCCAACGCGGCCGGCATTCCGCTTCAGGTGCTGCACCGCGTCGCCTCGATGGCGAGCGGCGGTATGGACACGCTGCCGCACAATGGGGCTGTCATCACCGTGCTGGCGGTCACGGGGCTGACCCACAAGCAATCCTACGGCAACATCTTCGTCATTACCTGCATCAAGACCCTGGCCGTGTTCGTCGTCATCGGCGTCTACTATGCGACAGGCCTGGTCTAAGCGCCTCGGCACCCGGTTTTCCCGGAGCATTGCCCGCCGATCAATCGCAAGCGAATTGGCCGCTTCGCCCTCACCGCGGGCTTCTGGCGCGTCACAAGGGTGACCAACATGCCGAACCACTCCGCCCATCCGCTGCTGTCTTCGCTGCGCTCGCCTGAACGGGGTAAAGTCGTGACGGCCGCGGAAGCTGTCCGATTGATCCGCGACGGCGATACCATTGCAACCGGTGGCTTTGTCGGTATCGGCTTTCCAGAAGCCATCGCCATAGCGTTGGAGGACCTCTTCCTCTCGACGGACCAGGAGGATTTCCTGACCAGCGGCAAGCCGCAGAACCTGACCCTCGTCTACGCAGCGGGTCAGGGCGACGGGAAGGATCAAGGCCTCAACCATCTCGGGCACGAAGGGCTTCTCAAGCGCGTGGTGGGGGGACACTGGGGGCTTGTCCCGAAGGTGCAACGGCTCGCCCTCGCCAACCAAGTGGAAGCCTATAACCTGCCTCAGGGCGTCATCTCGCACCTGTTCCGGGACATCGCTGCCCATAGGCCTGGCCACCTGACCCGTGTCGGCCTCGGAACGTTCGTCGATCCACGGTTCGGCGGTGGGAAAATCAATGCCAGCACCACGGAGGATTTGGTCGAACTCCTGCAGATCGGAGGCGAAGAGTTCCTCTTCTACAAGGCCTTCCCGATCACGGTGGGCATTATCCGTGGCACGACGGCGGATCCCGAAGGCAACATCACCATGGAACGGGAAGCGCTGACGCTCGAGGCGCTCTCCATTGCCATGGCGGTTCGCAACAGCAATGGGATCGTCATGGTGCAGGTTGAGAGGCTTGCCGAGAGCGGCAGCCTCAATCCACGGCAGGTCAAGGTTCCGGGCATCCTCGTCGACTGCGTTGTCGTCGCGGAAAAGCCGGAACATCATCGGCAAACCTTCGCGACCGGCTTCAATCCAGCCTTTAGTGGGGAGATCAAGGCCCCGATGAACTCGATCGCCCCAATGGCGATGAGCGAGCGCAAGCTTATCGCCCGTCGGGCCGCCATGGAGCTCAAGGCCAACAGCGTGGTCAATCTCGGCATCGGGATGCCTGAGGGTGTTGCCAGTGTCGCGGCGGAGGAGAAGATCATCGATCTCATCACGCTGACGGCGGAACCGGGCGTTGTTGGAGGCGTACCGGCCGGTGGTCTCGACTTTGGTGCCGCAACCAACGCGCAGGCCGTGATCGACCAGCCCTACCAATTCGACTTCTACGACGGCGGCGGGCTCGACGTGGCCTTTCTGGGCCTGGCGCAGGCGGACCGCGAGGGCAATCTCAACGTGAGCCAATTCGGAAGCCGACTGGCAGGAGCTGGTGGCTTCATCAACATCAGCCAGAACGCGAAGAAGGTCGTCTTTGTCGGGACCTTCAACGCCGGCAAGCTGCGGACGACGGTCGAGACCGGGCAATTGCGCATCCTGGAGGATGGAACCGCGCGCAAATTCGTGACCGAGGTAGAACACCGAACGTTCAGCGGGACGTACGCTCGGAAGCGGCAACAGCCGGTGCTGTACATCACGGAGCGCTGCGTGCTCAGGTTGGGGGAGCAGGGGCTAGAGCTTGCAGAGGTGGCGCCCGGTGTCGACTTGGAGCGCGATATTCTCGCGCATATGGACTTCATGCCTCTGATTCGCGAGCCTCTGCCCTTAATGGACGGCCGCATCTTCGAGGAAAAGCCAATGGGACTGCGAGACGATCTCTTGCGCGTTCCGCTGGAAGATCGTTTCGTGTATGATCCGCAGCAGAATGTCTTCTTTGTGAATTTGTCACACCACACTGTCAAGACTCGCGACGATATCGAGCGAATTCGCTCTGTGGTCGCAAGTCGATTGTCTGGTCTCCAGCGGAAGGTATATGCGATCGTTAATTACGACAACTTTAGCGCATATCCTGATATGATTGACGCTTACTCGGACATGGTCAAGTGTTTAATGGAAAATTTCTATTCGGGCGTAAGCCGATATGCAACAAGCGGCTTCTTGCGCATAAAATTAGGCGAGTCTTTGGAGGCTCGCGGCGTCGCGCCGCATATCTATGAAAGCGCGGAGGAAGCTCACAAACATCTACGAGATCTCGAAAATCCAGGTGCGTGATGCATGGGAATCGCCCTCAGCGCTTCCGTCGAGCTGATTGCTGAAGGTCAGTTCGGTTCGCACTCCGCGCCTCCGGGCGACTTCGTCAAGATCCTGCTGTTGCAACAGATTGCGCCTTCGGCACCGTCAGTAGCAGGGCGTAGGCTAAGGCGTTCTGGCATCACAGCCCCGGGAGTTCCGTCGTGGAAGCCGATAACTTGCAGCATCCGCCCTTTCGCATCGTGACTTACCGCAGTGTCTGGCCCGTCCTCAGCGAGACGTTAGAGACTGGATCGCAGCACGCACCCGCTTCGCTTCAGCCGTCGTTCTGCGCCAGTCGCACGATGATACACATGCGCATCGTGTCGAGCTGTGGGGCCGCCAGGACCTTCTCGACTTTTGGCCAGCACCAGGTGTTTGACGGTGTCTGAGAGGAGCTTGGCTCGCCCGATACGACCCTACTCCTTGGCCTCAGCTCTCCATTTGGACGCCCGGGAAATCTGGAGGACGCCACCATGCCGGTTCCACGCAACACCCTGAAGGCGGCGCTGGCGCAAGGGCAGGTTCAGATCGGCCTCTGGGTCGGTCTGGCTCACCCGCTCATCGCCGAGATGGCTGCCAGCGCCGGATTCGACTGGTGCCTGATCGACGCCGAGCACGGGCCCAACACCCTGAGGGACGTGCTCGGCCAGCTTCAGGCCATCGGCGATCGCGCAGCCCCGGTCGTTCGCGTCGCGGCCAACGAGCCCTGGCTTCTGAAGCAGGTGCTCGATCTCGGCGCGCAGACTGTGCTGGTGCCCATGGTCGAAAGCGCCGAGGAGGCGGCTCGCGCGGTCGCCGCCTGTCGCTACCCGCCGGATGGCATCCGCGGGGTCGCGGCGCCGATCGTGCGCGCCTCCGGCTACGGGGCCGTCGCGGATTATGCCACGACGGCCAATGACGAGATCTGCGTGATCGTGCAGGTGGAGACGCAAAACGCTGCCGGACAGATCGACGCCATCGCGGCGGTCGAGGGGGTGGATGCGGTTTTCATCGGGCCCGCCGACCTATCGGCCGATATGGGTTTTCCAGGCCGCCCGACGGAGCCCGAGGTACTCGCCGAGATCGACCGGCTCATCGGGCGCATTCGGGCGGCGGGAAAGGCGGCCGGGATCATCCAATACGATGCGGCGGCCGTGGCCCGCTATGCTGCGGCTGGCGTGACCTTTATCGGGGCGGGAAGCGACGCGGGCCTGGTCGCCGCCACCTTCCGGGCCGTGGCGTGCTCGGCCAGGGAGGCCCTGGCATCCGGCATTTAGGGGATGCGGCACCGCGCTGGCGGCCGCCGCTGTCCGCATGCAGCGCCAGGCCCCAACTTCGACGCCGCGATTCCTTCCGCCACTTCGATCATGCATGTGCACGCCTAGCGCGCCAAGATTTCTGAAGCGTGACGCAGCGGGGTGAGCGGTCGCTACCCTCGCGGCCCGATCCGTCGGCTTCTCTCCCTGAGAGTTAGGCCGCACGGCTCCTGATGGTCGCGCGGTGCTGTTGCTGGAGTGTTGCGGATGAGCCGCGGGCGCTCGTGGCTATAGAGCGAGATAACGTGTGTAGCCATGAAGTTAATTGTCCTTATGCAGAACAAGATATCCGAGATCGATGTTCCTTATCGCACGATTTTGTACTAACCATGCTCTAACAAAATCTCGATCGCTATTGGCGTCTGCTTGCGGCGGAAAAGAAAGTGGTTCGGCACGAAGCCCTTAGTGTAAGGTGCTCAACCGGCTGCACTCGTCAGGCATAGCTGACCCGCCATGGCTTGGCACGCCCCTGCGCAACCCGAAGTGCTTATTCAGTCACACTTGAGGGTGAGAAGAGTGAACCCTGATGACAAATCGCTCAGGGCTTCATGCCGACCAGAAGGCGACAGCACGTGGAGATCGGTCCATGGCTCATCACACCTACAACGTGCTCTTCCTCTCTGCCCGCAACTCGGTCCGCTCGATCTTGGCTGAGGCCATCCTCAGAAAGGAGGGGCAAGGCCGCTTCGAAGTATTTTCGGCCGGCATCCAGCCGACGCCCAGCTTGAATCCGCTGACCTTGCAAGTGCTGCAGGAGGCTGAATATCCGACCGACGGGCTGCATCCGAAGAGCAGGAGTGACTTCCTCGATCCAAGCGCGCCTGCGATGGATTTCGTGTTCACGCTCTGTGACAAGGCGGGAGGCGAGGCTCCCCCGCAATGGCCCGGTCAGCCCATCACGGCAGACTGGAGCATCGAGGATCCGTCTGCTGTCGGGGGCACTGAGCTGCAGCAGAAGGCAGCCTTCATCACCGCTCAGCGCTATCTCAAGAACCGGATCGTGGCCTTCGTCGCCCTTCCCATCACAAGCCTCGATCAGGTGTCCCTCACGTCGCGGGTTCGCGACATCGGCCAAAAATCTTGAGGATGTGTCCGAGCACTGAAGATGCGAGGACCATCGTGAGCCACAGGGCCGGCGTGAAGTTGGAGAGACGAATGTCGTTCACGGTCTCATACTCAGCCAAGGGCGAGACGTTTACGATGTCGCATGCCAGTGATCAGGAGGCGCTGGCGGAAGCGATGGCCCACCTCCGAGACGGACGCGAGGGAGTGAGCGTGAAGGATCACAGCACGGGCCAAGAGCTGAGCGCCGATCAGATCCGGGCAGCTTGGGCGCTGATGCAGAAGGAAGAGCGCGGTGGCGAGACTGGCCGCTAACGATCGGCATCGGAAAGCGCTTCGTTGGTGAAGCGGGCATTGCCGAGCCCGGTGCCAACCGTGAAGACGCCCCAGCGCGCCACATCGCGCATGTGGACCAGCTCGCTCAGCCCCTGAACCACCGCATCGTTGTGTAGCACCGCGGCCGTTTCCGCTTGGCCGATCCTCGGCAGGGCTGTGCGGATCCGCTCGGCCAAATTGAAGTCGGCTGCCGTCCAGTCACCCGGCAGGTTCTGGGCACCTTGAGCGATGCTGCCATCCGGGCGAATCTCGCCCGGGCAAGCCAGGCCGACGAACGGCGCTAGCCGAACGCCGGCCTCATCAGCCTTGGCGGCAAGTCCCGTCAGCATCCGGGCAAGGCGTTCGACGGCCTCATCGCGTCCGACCGGCTCCTTCTTGTAACGCCAGTGCTCCCGCATCAGCACTTCGCAGGCCGAGAAGTCGGGTGCCTGCTGCTGGTTCAGCAACACGACGCCCGCGCGCATGTTACTGCCACCGATGTCAGCCGCGAGGATCGCGTCGCAGCCCTCCAGCAGAGACGGTGGGTAGAGATGGGCCGCGCCCAGAAGCGCGGCTTCGTCGGGATCATTGCGGATGGGGCTGAGATCGACCGTCAGGCCATCCGCCTTCAGCAGCGCGTCAGCTCGCTGGAAGACCTCCTCGCCTATCCTGTTCTCGCGCAAGCCGCCCCCGACGACGATGCGCTGCGTGCCCTGCCATTCCGGACAGGCAAGAAACCGCCGCGCCACGTCCGCGAAGGCGCAGGCAAAGATCTCGATGGCTTGGCGGATGAGGTCCGCAGCCGTGTCACCCGTCATCAGAAGCGCATCCAGAGCGGCACGGTCCTCGCTGGAAGTGCTGCCTAAGGGATCGTGTCCGGCACTTCGCCTTGCCTCGCGCAGCCCTTCCAGGATGAGCGCGAAGGTTTTGCTACGGACCCAGTCGCCGATGAACCCGCCGTTCTCCTGCAGGGTGAGATTGTAGCTGTCGAGGCGCAGGCCCGCGATTTGACGGGCTCCGTGTTCAAGCATCACCGGCGCATCGCAGCTGTTCTCATCCGGCTAACGATAGGGCCGAGAGGATGTCAGGCGCGTGACAGCATGCATCCAAGCCTTGCAGCGCCGTGCCGTCCACATCAACGAAAAGACGGCGTGCCACTTACCGGTGGGCACGCCGCGCGAGGGGTTTCGCGGCCTCAGGACCGAACCGCGGTTGCCTTACCTGATCCGCGGCTTTCCCTCCGTACCGCCAGAGCCACACCTCAGAGTGAGGGATCGAGACAGGAGGCTGCAAACGAGCGTGATCGGCAACACATTGCGGTTTCGGAGGGAAGCGAAGAAGACGATTGCGCAAGCTTGACCGTTGTGGCCGTTCGGCCTGAAGGTTATGAGCTAAACGTATTCTGGTATCGCTCTTCAGCCATGCCAAAGAACAACGGCAGCCCCCTTGATATTCGACCGAAACGATGAAAATGGGTGGTCCCGAGCTAACCTCAGACGGAACAGAAAAGTGACAGATCAGACCCCGGCTTATCAACCTGAATTCATCGAACTGGCGGCCGACATCGTGTCGGCCTACGTGTCCAACAATCCCGTTCCTGTGGCCGAGCTTCCCGCGCTCATTGGAAACGTTCACGCGGCGCTGAACGGCCTCGCCAACGGCTCCTCCGAGGCTGCCACCGCCGAGGAGCAGGTGGAGAAGGCGACGCCCGCGCAGGTCCGCAAGTCGGTCACGCCGGACGCGCTGATCTCCTTCATCGACGGCAAGCCCTACAAGACGCTGAAGCGGCATCTGACCGGCCACGGGCTCGATCCCTACAGCTACCGGGCCCGCTACGGCTTGCCGGCCGACTACCCGATGGTGGCCGCCAACTACGCCGCCCAGCGCTCGGAACTCGCCAAAGCGATTGGGCTTGGACGCGCAGGTGCTCAGGCAGAGCAGACCAGCGGCCGTGGCCGCAGGGCGGCATAACGAGGATCGTCGTCTCTGGGCATCTGCCGGCATGCGAGCGAGATGCCCGGTGACCTGTGAGGAATGGGCAGCCCATAGCTGTGCAATCCGGCACACGGCCCGACGGAACGCAACCGCGGGATCAGCAGGATGCCTGCAGGCCTTCCAGCACGATGCGGATCTTCTCCTCGGCCGAGAACTGCCGGCGGGTGGCCCGGCGAATGTCCTTGATCACCGCTTCCGCCGGCTGCCGTGTCGCCCCGGATGTCTGCTTCATCTTCGTGCCTCAGAGCCGGACTCGAAAGTTCACGTTGGGTTAGCAGTACCTTGCGAGCCTTCGTGACATCAGCCGGATGCTGGCGATGAGGGCCCAGGCGGCGGAGCTCGCGATGGATTTTCCCAAGCCTTGGCGAGACGCCGGCAGCGGCCGAGCCAGGCGAAAGTTCGTTCAACAACTCATCTGCGCGGGAGAACCTCGAAGCCGTTGGCAGTGTCGGATCGCCTGATGATCGCGATGGTCCAGACGCCCTGACCGTGCAGCGCCCCCCGCAGCTTTTCGCCTGCATAGTCACCGTCGGCGAAGATGTGCCGCAGCCAGGGACAGCGGTGGCGGACCGCCTTCAGCAGAGCTGGTGCCGCGCCGCGATCCTGCACATCAGCCCGATGAACGAGAACGAAGAGCATCAGCTCGACCGTGTCGATGATGATGTGGCGCTTGCGGCCTTGGATCTTCTTGCCTGCGTCGTGGCCGGCCAGCCCTCCGCTCTCGCTCGTCTTCACGCTTTGGCTGTCGATGATACCGGCTCGGGCTGGCGTCGCGCCCTTCCAGCTCCCGCGTGCTCAGAACCAAGAGGCGATTGATCGTCTCCCAGAGACGGCTGTCCCGCCAGCGGTAGAAGCAGCCCTGCACCGTGGATCGGAGCGGAAAATCCTTGGGCAGCATCTGCCATTGGCAGCCGCCGGCAGCGACGTAGAGAATGGCATCCATCACCGCCCGCAGATCCGTTTTGCACGGCCGACCGCCTGGCTTGGGCGGCCGTAGAAAGGGTGCGATTACCGCCCATTCCCGGTCCGTCATGTCGCTCGGATATCGAGCCGACTCACGTCGATGTTGGTGGCGAGTGGTGGCGTCCCAGGCCATCTGATCCTTCACCTCCCGTTCGGGCGGAGTAATCACAACCCTCTGATATCGCTCAACTCCCTTTCAGCCCGGCTCTGAGATCCGAGGCCCCTGGCCCACCCGATTGAGAAGGTCGTCTTGATGAGGGGCGGCCTCGCCCATTCGGATGATGGCGCAGAATACCGAGAGCGCGCGACCGGCGCCCGACCTAGGCTGCAGCTTACTGCAACACGGCGCCAGCGGGCGACGTGTGACCTTGTAGGAGACTGTCCTGCAGAACTTGGCGCGCGCTCTGTTTCGGCTTCATCGCGAAACCCGTTCCATGCGTTAGGAGCAAGCACGCCGACGGGCCGAGCGCAGCCGACTTCATCCTGTCATCGAGCGCGGGTATGAGCCGCCTTCTTTCAAGCTCAGGGAGAGGCTTCATGACCCTCGCGCAGGTGCGCACGGTCTCGGACTGGCGTGCAAGCGGCTACCGCGGTTTGCGCATCCTGCGCTGCTCGGAACGCGGGAGTGGAACCCACCAGACCTGGGAGGAACTGGACGCGGCACCCGGGGAAGATGTGGTTAAGGTTGCGCGACGGGTCCGCTGTCACGGGTGCGAGCAGCCGCCGGCTGGCCTTGCAGTGGCTACCTACCGGGATGTGACTGACACCCGGCGGACGTGATGACGCACAGTTGCTGCGCCACCCGCCCGACCAGTCTGAACACCTCGCGATCCGCTTGCCACCACACTTTAGCCTGCAAACACGGACCGCGGTTACGCGTGGCCTTCCGTGAACTGAACGCTAAGACCTTCCGAACCTCCAGCCGGGAGCGCGAGAGATGTACTACGAAAACCCGAGATCTATCCAGGCCGTCGTGCTGGACTGGGCTGGCACAGTGGTCGATTTCGGCTCCTTCGCGCCCACCCAGATCTTTGTCGAAGCCTTTCGCGAGTTCGGGGTCGCGATCAGCCTGGAGGAAGCGCGCGTTCCGATGGGCATGGGCAAGTGGGACCACATCCGCACCCTCTGTAACGCGCCACAGATCGCCGCCCGTTACGCCGAGAAGTTCGGCCGCGCGCCAACCGATGACGACGTCACGGCAATCTACGAGCGCTTCATGCCGCTCCAGATCGAGAAAATCGCCGAGCATTCCGGGCTCATCCCGGGTGCGCTCGATGCCATAGCGGCCCTGCGAGCCCGCGGCATCAAGATCGGCTCCTGCTCAGGCTATCCGGCTTGTGTGATGGAGCGGGTCGTCGCACTGGCAGAGACAAACGGCTACGTGGCCGACCATGTCGTGGCCACGGACGAGGTGCCGAACGGACGCCCTTGGCCGGCCCAGGCCCTCGCTAACGTCATCGCTCTCGGGATCGACGACGTGGCCGCGTGCGTGAAGGTCGATGACACGGCGCCTGGCATTCTCGAAGGCCGCAAAGCGGGAATGTGGACCGTGGCGCTCACCTGTTCGGGCAACGCGATGGGCCTGAGCTACGACACGCTCAAGGCTTTGCCACCGGATCGGCTCTCGGCAGAGCGCGCCCGCATCAGTCTGTTGTTCGCGGCCTCGCGGCCGCATTTTCTGATCGACACCATCGCTGATCTGCCTGGTGTGATCGAGGACATCGAAGGTCTGCTTGCCACCGGGCGCATGCCGCAAGCATGCTAACGCCACTTCCAATGCCCTGAGGCGCCGGCAATCACTGTAAATCCAGCGCCGGTCCTGACAGGATAGGAACGACAAAAAGGGGCGTGCTCCCATGCTTTTGGGCGAGCCCCCCTCGAAATTCCAGTGAGCGGGACTGCAACCGGTTAACAGGTCCAGTCTACAGTCCCCTTATGCGTGAGCGCCGCAAAGCCGTACGTGCCCAGACTTGCCTTGCCGGTCACGCGGCCTTAAAGCGC
This sequence comes from Methylobacterium nigriterrae, assembly GCF_037106235.1. NCBI lineage: Bacteria > Pseudomonadati > Pseudomonadota > Alphaproteobacteria > Hyphomicrobiales > Methylobacteriaceae > Methylobacterium > Methylobacterium nigriterrae. The sequence goes on from NZ_JBAWTG010000083.1 coordinate 20,396, forward strand.
GGCTCGTCTGCAGCCATCGAGTGCGTCGTAGGTGAATTGTCGGTCTTCGGGGCTCGGGTCCAGTTCTCGGCCGGCGTGACGACGCCGAAGCACTTCGATCTCTTCGTCGGTCAGAGCGGTCAACCCTGCAGGGCTCGGGTCATGTGGCGGCACGCAAGCGAGGTGGGAGTGACGTTCCTGGAAGGGCGAACCGCCCCCGAGGTCGTGCCGGCCTAGAGCTATTCCCGGCTAGTGTCCTGATCGCGAGGTTTCTACGATCACGAGAGTGGTCGGAGGGACGGGGCGATGGGCAAGTCTGCCATTGGCATCGAACTGACAGGGTCCGAG
>NZ_JBAWTG010000084.1:0-20080 GCF_037106235.1 Methylobacterium nigriterrae
TGCCGCGCGGCACCGAGCGCCTGCGCATCACGCCCTCGCCCTTCCACGACGAGGCCCGCATCGCCAAGCTCACGGCAGCGCTGGCCGAGACCTGGGACATCTTGGACATTCCGCGTCGCGGCGGTGCCTTCGTCGCGGCCGCCGCGTAATCTGCTCGGCGCGTCACCGGCCGCCCGCCCGGTTGCTCATCAAGAGACCGAGGGCCATCATGGCACGCCTGCAGAAGCTCGGCTGACCGCCCCGGTCCTGATCGTGTCGGCCCGCCGACTTTGGTCGCGCCTGCTCAGGACCGGCAGTCGTCAGGAGTCGGCGCGGCCGAGGCCGGATTGGGCCCAGGGGGGCGTCCGAGCCGGGGCAATCCGCTCGTCACAGCCGGCCCAACGAGCACCAGCGGCAGCACGCCTCAGATGCTACGATGACCAATGAGGATCGAGGTCCGGGTGCCGGAGAGAAGCATCGACTCGAGCGGGCGAAAACCGAAGCCGCCGCCATCGAAACGAACGCGATCGTCGACAGGAATCGCTGCGATCGAAGAGGAATCCATCGCTCCCTCCCGTGAGCGGCCGAGGACATCCCGCGCAGCCCACCTTGCGAAAGGGCGAGAAACTCCGGGTCGGATGGATCGCCGGGGCGGGGCAATTGCCGCGCGACGCTCGCCCGCGGCTTCTCGGCATCGGTGGGACGACCGCCGCGCGACGAGGCCGAAGGAGCGCCGCCGGTGCCGCCTTGTCCGGCACCGCGACGCCTGCCTGGCGTTCTACCGCGATCGTCCCACTGCGAGTTGACCCGGACCGACCCCCGCCAATCGCTGAACGCTGGATACGTGTCGGGCGAGTGGCGCGCGGCGAATGGTGGCGCACCGGCCAAACCCCGGATCGGCTTGGCGGACGTGCGAGGCGGGCGCGCATCGTCATGATACGCCGGCGGTTGGGACTTGCCGTCCGTCCGGAAGATGGCGGGCCGGCTCCGCAGGTGCGGTCCGCACCAGCACGCGCCCGCCGCACGCGAAGCCCGCTCGAGCGAGGATGCCGGCTTCTCCAGCGGACAGGGCATCATCGGCGATCTCGATAGCAATGCATGCGTGGCCGAGGTCGCGCGCGAGTTCCTCGACACAGGCCGCGATGGCATTCGGCAAGGCGTCTCCCGGAAGCCGTCCCATGATGACGTCGGTGACGCGCAGCATGAGCCCGCCGACAAGGGGTTCGCTAGTCCGGTAGGCGAAGACGGCCAGGACGCAGTCGCGGGCGTTCCGGACCATCATCAGACCGGCGCGGTCGCGCGGCGCCCGGCTGAGGCGCCGAACCACCGCCCGCCAGTCCCGTAGCGACAGCCCGGGATGCCGCAGGCTCATCAGGGGGAAGGCATAGTCGGCGTTGGCCGTCTCAAGGGGAGCTGCCGAATACAGATGTTCCATCCCGATATGTCCCCCGGCAAGAGCTTCCGGGCGAGGTCTCCCGCGCGCCGCGGTCCGGGTCCTTGATCCAGCGCAAATCCCGCGCAGACCGTCGCCCCGGGAACCCGTCCGCGCCGGGTCGCCCCGTCACCGGACGGCGCCGTTTGATTCAAATCAAGGCTCAACCAGAGCCCCGATTTTAAGCGCGATGGCACCCGTTCCTGCGCGAGGCGAATCGACGAAGCCATGGCCGCGATACCTGCATCCAAATATATGACGGAAGGAGAGGCGGGCCTCGGCCTCGCCCTGCTCGCCGGCGCGATCCTATGCGCAGTCGCCTCCACGCACGCGCTCGATCCGGCCTTCGGCTTCCATACGGGTCTCGGCGCACTCGCCGCCATCGCCGCCATCGCCGCCATCCTCTGGCGCTATGAGCATCGCGGACAGGAACTGCCTCCCCAGGTGATCGCGGGCAAGCCGAACTATAACCTCGGTCCCATCAAGTTCACGGCCATCGCCGCCATGGGCTGGGGTATCGCGGGCTTCCTGGTCGGCTGCATCATCGCCTTCCAGCTTTGGGCGCCGTCCCTCAACCTCGGACTGGAGTACACCAGCTTCGGGCGCCTGCGACCGCTGCATACCTCGGCGGTCATCTTCGCCTTCGGCGGCAATGTCCTGATCGGCACCTCCCTGTACGTCGTCCAGCGCACATGCCGGGTCCGGCTCGCGGGCGATCTTGCCCCCTGGTTCGTCGTGCTCGGCTACAACTTCTTCATCGTCATTGCGGGCACCGGCTACCTGCTCGGCGTGACCCAGTCGAAAGAATACGCCGAGCCCGAATGGTACGCTGACCTCTGGCTGACCCTCGTCTGGGTCGTCTACCTGCTAATCTTCCTCGCCACCCTTTGGAAGCGCAAGGAACCGCACATCTTTGTCGCGAACTGGTTCTATCTAGCCTTCATCGTGACCATCGCGATGCTTCACATCGTCAACAACCTGGCGGTGCCGATCTCGGTCTTCGGCTCGAAATCCTATCCCATGTTCGCGGGCGTGCAGGATGCCCTGATCCAGTGGTGGTACGGCCACAACGCGGTGGGCTTCTTCCTCACCGCCGGCTTCCTAGCGATCATGTACTACTTCGTCCCCAAGCGAGCGGAGCGGCCGATCTACTCGTACCGGCTGTCGATCATCCATTTCTGGGCCCTGATCTTCATGTACATCTGGGCAGGCCCCCACCACCTGCACTACACCGCCCTGCCGGACTGGGCCCAGACGCTCGGCATGACCTTCTCGATCATGCTGTGGATGCCCTCCTGGGGCGGCATGATCAACGGCCTGATGACCCTGTCGGGCGCCTGGGACAAGCTCCGTACCGACCCCGTCCTGCGCTTCATGGTGGTGTCGCTCGCCTTCTACGGTATGGCGACCTTCGAGGGCCCGATGATGTCCATCAAGGCCGTCAACTCGCTCTCGCACTACACCGACTGGACCATCGGCCACGTACATTCCGGTGCGCTGGGCTGGGTCGCCTACATCTCCTTCGGTGCCCTGTATTGCCTCGTGCCCTGGCTGTGGAACCGGCGCGAGCTCTATTCCCTGAAGCTCGTCGAGTGGCACTTCTGGGTCTCGACCCTCGGCATCGTGCTGTACATCTCCTCGATGTGGGTCGCCGGGATCATGCAGGGCCTGATGTGGCGCGCCTACAATACGCTCGGCTTCCTCGAATACTCCTTCGTCGAGACGGTCGAGGCGATGCAGCCCTACTACCTGGTCCGGGCGCTCGGCGGAGTGCTGTTCCTGATCGGCGGACTGATCATGGCCTGCAACCTCGCCATGACCATCGCGGGCAGGACCGCCTGGGAGCACGAGCCACTGTCGGTCCCCGGCGCCGAGCCGGCCCTGGTCCCGGCCGAGTGACCCTTGCGGGAGCCGCCCTTCACAGCGGCTCCCGAAACGCCCCTGTCTCCATCCCCATCACGGACGAACCATCATGGCCACCGCCCAGCCCGGCCTCTGGAAGAGGCACGAGATCTTCGAGAAGAACTCAATCATCCTGCTCATCGGCGCCCTCGTTGTTGTGGCCATCGGCGGCCTCGTCGAGATCACGCCGTTGTTCTACCTGAAGAGCACCGTCGAGAATGTCGAGGGGGTCCGCCCCTACACGCCCTTGGAACTTGCCGGGCGCAACATTTACGTCCGCGAGGGTTGCTACCTCTGCCACAGCCAGATGATCCGGCCGATGCGCGACGAGATTGAGCGCTATGGGCACTTCTCGCTCGCCGCCGAGAGCATGTACGACCACCCGTTCCAGTGGGGGTCGAAGCGGACCGGACCGGACCTCGCCCGCGTCGGCGGCAAGTATTCGGACGTTTGGCACCGCGAGCACCTGAAGGATCCGCGTTCCGTCGTGCCGGCCTCGATCATGCCGGCCTATGCTTTCCTGGAGCGTCCCCTGGATGCCGACGCCATCGCCGAGGACCTCAAGGCCAACCGCGCCGTCGGTGTACCCTACAGCGACGAGATGATCGCCTCCGCGAAAACCGACCTGAAGGCGCAACTCGATCCCGACGGATCCGGCGCCGCCGACCTACAGCGCCGCTATCCTGGGGCGGCCGTCCGCGACTTCGGAGGCGATGGCAAGAAGGCCGCCGAGATCGATGCGCTCATAGCCTACTTACAGGTGCTCGGCACGATGGTCGATTTCAAACTCTACGAAGATAAGAAGAACCTGAGGTGAGGCCGTGACCTACGAAACAGCCGCTGGATTCGCGCAGACGAGCGGGCTTCTCTATTTCGTCGGCATCTTCACCGCAGTGGCGCTATACGCCTTCTGGCCGCGCAACCGGAGCCGGTTCGAAGCCGCCGCCCATCTTCCCTTGAACGAGGACTGACAGCTGTGGCCAACAACGCACATCCGGGCCATTCGCCGCCCGGGGCCCCCATTACAACGGGTCACGAGTGGGACGGCATCGCCGAGTACAACAACCCGCTGCCGCGCTGGTGGCTGTACGGTCTCTACGCGACCATTGTCTGGGCCTTCGGCTACTGGATCGCCTACCCCGCGTGGCCGCTCGTGAGAGGCTACACCGCGGGCGTCCTCGGCTACTCGCAACGCGAGACCGTGCTGGCGGAGGTCGAGGCGGTCCGGCGGGAACGCGATGCGCGCGGCCAGGCGCAGCTCGCGAGCGCCTCCGTGGCGGAGATCCGTGCGGACCCGGCCCTCCTGCGGCTCGCGCTGGCCACCGGCAAGGCCGCCTTCGGCGACAACTGTGCCGCCTGCCACGGCAGCTCGGCGACCGGGCGGGTGGGCTACCCGAACTTGCAGGACGACGACTGGCTTTGGGGCGGCACGCCCGAGGAGATCGAACGCACGATCCGCTTTGGTGCACGCTCCGGGCACGGCGAGGCGAGGCTCGGCGACATGCCTGCCTTCGGCCGCGACGGCGTCCTGCAGCGGGCCGAGGTCGAGGCGGTGGCCAGCTACGTGCTCTCGCTCTCGGGCAAACCGGGCGTGCCTGGGGCGAGCCTAGAGAAGGGTGCGGAGGTTTTCGCTGGGAACTGCGTCGCCTGCCATGGCGAGGGTGCCAAGGGCAACCCGGAGATGGGCGCGCCGAACCTCACGGATCCGATCTGGCTCTACGGCTCGTCGCCGCAGCAGGTAGTCGCGACCGTGAGCAACGGGCGCAAGGGCGTGATGCCGGCCTGGGAGGGCCGGCTCGACGCCGCGACCATCAAGTCGCTCGCCGTGTACGTCCACGGCCTCGGCGGCGGAAAATAGAGACTGGGGCGCAAACTTGACGGCTGCCAGAGGCTCGATTGAGCGAGATCAAGGCAGCCGTCGGGTCACCAACCTAGACGGCATCGGAGCCGATCTTCCGGACGGAATGACGCCAATGCCGCTCGCTGAACCTGCCGAAAAGAGACCCGCGATCAAGCCTCAGCCCGGCTCGTCCGGGACCGCCCGCGCCAAGAAGTTCGGGGCGACGGCGAAGCGGGCGGCCGTACCGGAAGTGAACGGAGCCCTCTACGCCGCGCGGAAGAAAGTCCAGCCGCAGGCGGTGCGCGGAACCTTCCGGACCATCAAATGGGCGCTGCTCGCCGTCACGCTCGGCATCTACTACCTCGTGCCGTTCCTGCGCTGGAACCGGGGTCCGGGTGAGCCTTCCCAGGCGGTGCTGCTCGATCTCGACAGAGGCCGTTTTTACTTCATCTCTATCGAACTCTGGCCGCAGGACGTCACCTACGTCATGGGCCTCCTGATCCTGGCGGCCCTCGTCCTCTTCCTGATGAACGCGGTCGCGGGTCGCGTCTGGTGTGGCTACCTCTGCCCCCAGACGGTATGGACCGACCTGTTCCTCGCAGTGGAGCGTCTGATCGAGGGTGACAGGCGCGAGCGCCTCAAGCTCGATGCCGCCCCCTGGTCGGTCGAGAAAGTGGCACTGCGCACCATGAAGCATGCGATCTGGCTCATGATCGCGTGGTGGACGGGCGGCGCGTGGGTTCTCTACTTCGCGGACGCGCCGACGCTCGTCGGAAATCTAGCGACCTTCCAGGCGCCTCCGGTCGCCTACATCGCCATCCTGACTTTGACGGCCACCACGTACCTGCTTGCTGGCCACATGCGCGAGCAGGTCTGCACCTACATGTGCCCCTGGCCTCGGATCCAGGGCTCGCTCACCGACGAGCACTCGCTCAACATCCTCTATCGCGGCGACCGCGGCGAGCCGCGGGTCTCGGCCAAGCAGGCCGCCCAGTTGCGGGCTGCCGGTCTGCCTGCGGGCGACTGCGTCGATTGCTACGCCTGCGTCGCGGCCTGCCCGGCCGGCATCGACATCCGCGACGGCCTGCAGATGGACTGCATTCAGTGCGGCCTCTGCGTGGACGCCTGCGACACGGTCATGGGCAAGCTCGGGCGACCGACCGGCCTGATCGGGTACGACACCGAGGCGAACTGCCGGAACCGGGCGGCGGGTAAACCACCCGTCAGCCGGATCTTGCGGCCTCGGACGATCCTGTATGGAATCCTCGTCGGCGCGGTCGGCTGCGGCATGCTCTACAGCCTTGCCACCCGCAGCTTCACGTCCCTGAGTGTCCTGCACGACCGCAACCCGCTGTTCGTGACTCTGTCCAACGGGGCGATCCGCAACGGCTACACGCTGCGGCTGATCAATAAGCGGCCCATCGAACGTCACTTGGTGCTTTCCGTGGATGGGCTCCCGGACGCTCGCGTCGAGGTCGTGGGCGGCACGCCGGATGATCTGCCCGTCCCGTCAGATGCCACGCAGGAGTTCCGCGTCCTCGTCTTCGCGCCTGCGGGCGTGCACCCCGCATCGACCTCGGCGCTCACCTTCCGCATCACTGAACCAGCGACGGGCGAAAGCGCCCAGGCGCAGGATCACTTCAAGGCGCCCTAAACATGACCACATCTGCATCGCTTTCCGCTCCGCGCCTGACCGGTCGCAAGGTCCTGGCGATGTTCGTCGCATTCTTCGGCACGATCGCCAGCGCCGACGCAATTCTCGTCACCTCGGCCGTGCGGACCTGGTCCGGTCTAGAGGAACGTTCGCCCTACCAGGCGAGCCAACGCTACAACGTGGAACTGCAACTTGCTCGGGCGCAGGCCGCTCGCGGCTGGATCCTGGAGAGCAGCGCCGTTCGCAGAGGCGAGGCGAGTGTCGTCGTGAACGTTGCTCTGCGGGACCGCGACGGAACTCCGCTCACGGGCAAGACGCTGCAGGCCCGGCTCGAACGGCCGACCGACAAGCGGGCGGACATCGCGCTCGCGCTCGCCGAGACTGACACCGGCGCATACGCCGGCCAAGCCCACAATGTGGCGAGAGGTCAGTGGGACCTCGTCGTCGAGGTGCTCGGCGAGGACGGGGCCGAGTTCCGGCGCAGGCGCCGTGTCGTGCTGGACTGAACGGAGAGCGATCCGATGTGCTGCACCGACATGGCTCTCGCCTACGTCGAGGCCCACGCCTCTTGGAGCGAGGCCAATACCAAGCCCTCGCTTGCGCGGGACCACGCGGCCTTCGTGTCCCGAAGCCCGGACGGCACGGCACGCGTCGAGCTCGCCGTCGAAGGCGTGCGCTGCGCGAGTTGCATGACCGCCATCGAGCGCGGGCTCGGCGTCCTGCCCGGGATCGCGAAGGCGCGCCTGAACTTCTCCGATCGGCGCCTCTCGGTGACCTGGGCGCCGGGCGCCGAGGCCAACGTCGGCGCCGTTCTGCAGGCGCTCGAGGCGCTAGGATTCGAGGCCCAGCCCTTCGATCCTGGCTGTTCCTCGGACACGGAGGTCGCCGAATCGAAGCGCCTCGTCCGCGCGCTCGGCGTGGTCGGCTTCGCCTCGATGAACGTGATGCTGCTGGCCATCTCCGTCTGGGCCGGCAACGTCTCCGACATGATCCCAGAGAATCGGGACCTGTTCCACTGGATCCAGGCCGTGATCGCCCTGCCGGCAGCGGCATACGCCGGGCGGCCGTTCTACGAGGGTGCGTTTAAGGGCCTGCGCGCCGGTCGGGTGTCGATGGACTTCCCGATCACCCTTGGAGTGGTGCTGACGCTGGTCATGTCGGTCGTCGAGACCCTTTCCGGAGCAGCGCACGCTTATTTCGACGGCGCGATCATGCTGCTGTTCTTTCTCCTAATCGGCCGGGCCCTCGATCAGACGATGCGCCGCCGTACCCGCGCGTTCGCCGAGAACCTCGCGACCCTGCGGCGTGAGACGGCGACGCTCGCCGGCACGGACGGCAGTCTACGTGACGTGCCGCTTGCCGATCTTGCGCCCGGCGCACGCGTGCTGGTCCGCCCTGGCGAGCGGGTGCCGGTCGATGGGATCGTTGAGCACGGCGCCTCCGACCTCGACCAAAGCCTCGTGACCGGCGAAACCGCGGCCGTCTCCATCCGTCCGGGCGACAGGGTCTTCGCGGGGGCGCTAAACGGGAGCGGAGCACTCACCGTTCGTACGTCCGCCGCGGCCGGCGCGACGCTGCTCGACGAGGTCGAGGCCCTGATGAGGCGCGCGCTGGAGGCCCGGTCGCGGGCCCTCGTTCTGGCCGACAAGGCCACGCGACTCTACATTCCCCTGGTCCATGCCGCCGCCGCCCTGACGCTCGTCGGATGGCTCGCGGCGGGAGCCGGGTGGCACCCTGCTCTCCTCGATGCCGTCGCCGTCCTGATCATCACTTGCCCCTGCGCTCTCGGACTGGCGATTCCCGCCGTGCAGGTCGTGGCGGCAGGCGCCCTGTTCCGCGAGGGCGTGCTGCTCAACGACGGCACGGCCCTCGAGCGGTTCGCGGAGATCAACACGGTCGTGTTCGACAAGACAGGCACCCTAACCCTGCCGATCCCGACGCTGTGCAGCGGTGCCTACGCCCCAGAAATCCTCGAGAAGGCCGCGCGCCTCGCAGTGTCCAGCCGACACCCGATGGCACAGGCCCTCGTCCGGGCACATGGCGCCGCCGAGCCGTTCCCGGGCGCCCAGGAGGCGGCCGGCCTCGGCGTGCGCGCCGTCGTCGATGGTGTGGAACTCCGCCTCGGCTCCGCAGGCTTCTGCGACGCCGGGACCGAGGCCGCCGCGGCGATCATCGACGAACCGGAGGCGTCGACCATCTGCTTCCGTGCGGGCGATGCAGCGCCGGTCGCCTTTCCGGTCCGCCAGGCCCTACGCCCGGATGCGGGTCAGGTGGTCGCGGCCTTGCGGGACATAGGTCAGCAGGTCGTCATCCTGTCTGGCGACCGGACGCAGGCCGTCGAGGCGGTCGCGCGCCGCCTCGGGGTGAGCGATTGGGAGTCGGCCCTAACTCCGCGGGACAAGATCGCCCGCATCGAGGATCTTCGCCGGGCGGGCCGGAAGGTCCTGATGGTCGGCGACGGGCTCAACGATGCGCCGGCGCTGGCTGCAGCCCATGCCTCGCTCTCGCCGGTCACCGCCGCCCATGCCAGCCAAGCCGCCGCCGATGCACTCTTTCTCGGGCGGGATCTCGCTCCGGTCCTCTCCGTGCTCGCGGCGGGGCGGAAGTCCAAGCGCCTGATGCTCCAGAACATGTGGTTCTCGGGCGCCTACAACGTCGTCGCCGTGCCGCTCGCGGCCGCCGGCCTCCTGACGCCGCTGATTGCGGCGCTCGCAATGTCGGGCTCCTCACTCATCGTCACGCTGAACGCTTTGCGGGCGCGCTTCGGCCGGAACCGGCAGACCGATGTTGCGGCTGCCGCATTCCGGCGAGCACCGACGCCGCTCGAAACTCCTAACACATGAGTACGAACCATGAACATGCTTCTTCTGGTCATTCCCATCGCCCTCATGCTTGGTGGCCTCGGCCTCTGTGCCTTCATCTGGGCCCTGAATTCCGGCCAATACGATGACATCGAAGGGGCGGAATTCCGCGTACTGGCCGATGACTGAAATCGTCTGGTCGGCCCGGAACGGCGAGGGTGCGGAAGAGCGATGCCAGCCGCAGCCTTGGGCCGTTGCAGGAGCGACGTTCCTAGCGATGCTGTCGACTGCTGCGGCAGTCGGTTCGCCCAGTGTCCTCATATTACCCTTGAGCCGCGAGTTCGGCTGGAGCACCACATCGATCTCCTCGGCGCTCTCCGTCCGGATGGCCCTCCTTGGAATGGTGGGCCTCCTGGCCGCACCCCTCCTGAACACCCTCGGCCTGAAGCGCTTCCTACTATCCGCCCTTCTGCTCGTCGGAGCGGGGCTCCTGATCTCCCTCGCCATGACACAGGTCTGGCACCTCGTTCTGTTGTGGGGCGTGCTGGTCGGCATTGGTGCCGGAATGACGACGCTCGTGCTCGGGGCGACGGTCGCGGCCCGCTGGTTCTCGCAGCGTCGCGGCCTTGTCGTCGGCGTGCTGGCGGCAAGCGCGTCCGCCGGCCCCTTTCTGGCCTCGCCGGCGCTCTCCGCACTCGCGGAGGTGGCCGGGTGGCGGAGCACCGTCCTGACCCTAACCGGGCTGATCGCTCTGTCGGGCGCCGCCGTGTTCGCGCTGGTGCCTGACCATCCGGATAATACGATGCACGGAGCCGCCGGACGGCCGAATCGCGCTGGGCTGGCCGCACCGGTCGAGGAGTTGCTCGGGGCGCTGCGGGAGGCGGCGGGCTCGGGCGTGTTCTGGGTTCTGCTCGGCACCTTCGCGATCTGCGGCACCAGCACCAGCGGACTTGTACAGACGCACTTTGTGCCATTCTGCGCGGACGCTGGCCTGTCTCCCCTCGGATCCGCGAACGTTCTCGCTCTGATGGGACCGCTCACCATCCTCGGCTCGCTGGCCGCAGGCTGGCTGTCCGACCGCTTCGACAGCGGCTGGCTGCTGTTCTGGTTCTTCGCACTGCGCGGCCTCTCTCTGGCGTGCCTAGCGTTCACCGAAGCTTCTCTGCTGGAGCTATCCCTGTTCGGGATCTTCTACGGACTGGACTGGGTCGCGACTGTTCCACCGATGGTGAAGATCGTCATCGCTCGCTTCGGAGTTGCACGCGCCAACCTCGTCCTCGGCTGGATCTCTGCCGGGCATCAGTTCGCTGCCGCGGCAGCTGCCTACGGCACCGGCCTGAGTAAGGACGGGCTGTCGAGCTACCTGCCGGCCCTCCTCGCCGCGGGAGCCCTGTGCCTCGTCGCGGCGGCGGCCACACCAATCCTCAGCGTCGGCGATGGCGGCCGCCGAAGCTGACTGAGCCACAGCACTCGGCATGCCAGCGTCGGCGGACCCCGGCTCCCTTGATTCAGATCAAGGTTGATCCTCGCTGGGCCGGTACGAAGGAGCGGTCGCAGGCAGCCGGTCCTGCGGGAGCGCCGTTTCCGACACGAACGTCATGGAATCCGCGTGGAGCACGCTTGGCAAATGCCGGCTGCCGCAAAGCGAAGGGCGGTCCCGGCAGTTCCGCTCCGTTCTCCGTACACCTTCACGGCCTCTCCATCCGACCGCAACTATGACCTACCGCAAGAGCCGCCGCCTGATCCTGATTGCCTGCTGCGGCGCCGTGCTGGCGGTCGCGGTCGGGCTGATCCTGTCCGCGATGAGCGGCTCGATCGTGTTCTTCCGCTCGCCCACCGAGGTGGTCCAGCAGGGCGTGGCGCCGGGCACGCGCTTCCGCCTCGGCGGCCTCGTCAAGGACGGATCGGTGCAGCGCGGTGCTAACCAGCGGGTGGAGTTCGCCGTCACCGATACCAACGCCACCGTTCAGGTGACCTACCAGGGCCTCCTGCCGGACCTGTTCCGCGAGGGACAGGGCGTGGTGACGGAGGGCACGCTCGGGCCCGGCGGCGTCTTCCGGGCCGACAGCGTGCTGGCCAAGCACGACGAATCCTACATGCCCCGCGAGGTCGCCGACGCGCTCAAGGCTCAGAGGCATTGGCACGGTGGTCGGAGCAGGGCGGAAGCAAGCGCCCCGTCGGGGTCGCAGGGCCCGCATTGAGGTTTGGGGAGCGAGGGCCCAGGGCTTCCCCTACGTACGACTTGGCGGCCGCAGGTAGCCTCATGCCACGACCGCGTCGAGGTCCTCGGCCGTGATGATGCCGCGGCCGCCTGCGTCTTCGTTCTTCCGGGCTTGCAGTCGCGAAAGAACCTCTTCCCGCAAGCCGGCCGCGCGCTCGGCCGCATGGGGTGTCTGATAGAGGCCCGGCAGCCAGAGGCCGTCTTCCATGATGGCGAACGCGCCAGTTTCGACCTCAACCACCTCCGGCACCGTCATCCTCCCTATGCGGCACGGATGGCCGGTGGGGCCACCCGAAAAAAGTCGCGGCCACGTTCGTGCCCCCAGCACCGCCGCAATGCCTTGCGCTGGATCAAGGCGAACTGGCGTCTCAGCCGAGCTTCGGTCCCGTCAGCGCCCGCCAATAGGCGCCCACGAAGCCAAAGAACGCCGCCGCCCACAGCGCGCCGGCGAGCGGCAGAAGGGCGGCGGACCAAGCCGGATGGAGCGCGCCGCAGACCCGCGCGAGGACCGAGGCGGTCACGAGGACGTACACGGCCTGCAGGGCCGGCGTGGCGGCGAGCGGCCGCCCGGTGTGCCCGAGGCTCGCCCGCGACATGACGGCGAGCGTCATCGCGCCGATGGCGCCGCCTGTCCAGGCATGGACGCCGGCTGCCGCCGGCAACAGGCCCAGCGCCGACAGGCCGACGAGGACGAAGCCGAGCGGCACAAAGCCGTAGGCCACGTGCAGGATCAGCACGAGGCGGTCGCGCCAGATCCGGTCCCCCGCCCAACGAGCCAGGCGCAGGCCCTGGACGAAGCCCGCGGCAATTAAAGCCGCGCCGGTCGCTGTGCTCTCCGGCACGACGACCCAGGCGGTCAGGGCAGCGACGGCCCCGACCACCGCGGCCTTGTCAAAGGTGTCGAAGGGCATGGGCATGCGCCCCGGGTTCGCACGCGCCAGCCAATTGCGGGTGAAGCTCGGGATGATGCGGCCCCCGATCAGCATCACCAGCACGAGGGTAGCGGCAATGCCGATCCGAGTGCCGTACTCCGCCGCGCCTCGTAGATGGGCCTCGGCATGGAAAAGGGCGTTTCCGGCAAAGAGGGTTGCGAGAACAGCCAGTACCTTCAGGTTGCGCCAGTTGCGTCCCGCCAGGATCTCGCGGGTCACCGCGGCGGTCAGGAGCAGAAGGAACGACAGGTCAAGGAGGGCAGCCGGTAACCAGCCGATCCCGGCTGAGCCGGCCACCGCGATGCGCCCCGTCAGCCAAGCCAGCACCAGGGTCAGGAGGGGCGCGCCCTGCAGGGGCAGCCGCCCGGTCCAGTTCGGGATAGCGGTCAGCAGGAAACCGGCCACGACGGCGCTGACAAAGCCGTAGAGCATCTCGTGGATGTGCCAGTCGCGCGCGGCGAAGGCCGTAGGCAGGGCGAATTCGCCGGTGAACATCGGCAGCCAGACCACCACCGCCAAGCCGGCATAGAGCGAGCCGAGCAGGAAGAACGGCCGGAAACCGTAGGACAAGAGCGGTGGCCCTTCGTAGGGCCGAAGCCGGGGAGTCGGAGCCATCCTCGTTACCTCAATGAAACCACGGGTAGCTTCTGCCTGACAGGGCATCCGCCCCGGACGCCGAGCGAATAGCACCCCGCCGGCCCGATCCCGTTGATCCAAATCAAGGTAGGGGCAGAGGGAGTTCGCATCCTGCGCACCAAGGCGTGCAGATGGGGGGCCGACGATGCTGTCTTGGTTGAGAGGCCGCGCGACTCGCCACGCGCCCGAGCCGGACCGCGACGACGCGCCCGCTCTCCGGGCGGAGGTCAATCCCGAGGTGCTGAATTGCCTTGAGGACGTCCTCGACCCGGAGGTCGGCATCAGCGTGGTCCACCTTGGGCTCGTCTACCGGGCCGTGCGCACGCCCGAACGGATCGAAGTCGACCTCACCCTGACGGCCCGGACCTGTCCGCTTGGCGGCCTGATTGTGGAGGACGCCCGCACCTGCCTCACGCGGCGCTTCGTCGACTGCCCAAGCCTCCAGGTCAGGCTTGTCTGGAACCCGATCTGGACGCCCGACCGCATCACCCCACGCGGGCTGGAACTCCTCGGTCGCTCGCCCCGGGCTGAGTCCTGACCGGGCCTGTGAAGAAGGCAGAGGCCTGGAGACACCTTCGCAGATGGCGGGATTCGAACGGGCTGCCGTGTGTCGGACACTTAGTCCGAATCGACGCCTGGCACATCTCGCGCGGACAGCCGGTGGTCGCCGACGAGGCGGGCACGGTAGGCGATGGTGGATCCGGTCGCCCCAGGGAGCCGGTCAAGCAAGGAACGTGGTATGGCCCACACCAGATGGTCCCTGAGACCTGTTCAGCATGCGGGTTCGCGCCACGCGCATCGGCTGAGTCCGTGTGCCGACACCTCGCACCCGATGATCGTTCTGCGCGCATGGCCCGGTTGGCCAGTCGCGATACCGCGCCTGCCGTTGCTCGCATGCGCGGCGATGGCTTTGCTGGCCGGCATCGGAACCGGCCTGTCCCGCCTCGGCTGGACGCTGCCGGAGGGTGCCGCACTGGCCGAACTCCACGGCCCGTTGCTCGTCTCCGGCGTGTTCGGCACCCTGATTGGTCTGGAGCGTGCCGTCGCTTCCGGCCGGCGCTGGCCCTACGCGGCGCCCCTCCTGTCGAGCCTCGGCTCCGTGCTGCTGCTCGTGGGCCTGCCAGTCGCCGTGGGAGCTTGGGCCTACGTCCTGGCGGCGGTCGCACTGGTGGCGGGCTCACTTGTTGCTGTTCGCCAACAACCGGTGGCCTTCACGGCTTCGCTGGCGGCCGGCGCGGTCGCATGGCTGGCCGGAAGTACGCTCTGGGCTTCGGGGCGCCCCGTACCGGGTCTCGTAGGATGGTGGCTCGCCTTCCTGGTCCTGACCATCGCCGGAGAGCGCCTGGAGCTCAGCCGTCTCATGCCGCGCAGGCGCGAGGGCTTGCTCCTCTATCTTCTCGCCACAGGCTCGTTTCTGGCCGGTGCCGCGTCGGGGCTGGCCACCGAATGGGGAGCGCGGCTGGCCGGAGCGGGTCTGCTCGCGCTCGCGGCCTGGCTGGCCCGACACGACATCGCGACGCGCACCGTCCGTGCCAGAGGCCAAGCCCGCTTCATGGCCGTCTGCATGCTCGCAGGCTATGCCTGGCTCGGGGCCGCCGGTCTGCTTCTCTTCGCGTGTCCGCCAGGCACCGCCGCATACGGATACGACATGGCCCTGCACGCTGTGCTGCTCGGGTTCGTGCTGTCGATGGTCTTCGGGCACGCCCTCATCATCCTGCCCGCCGTCGTGTCGCTGCGCGTGCGATACGCCCCCGTGCTCTACGCGCCCCTTGCCGCCCTGCACGCCTCCGTCGTCCTGCGCGTCGGGGCCGACCTTCTCGGCGCGGAGGTCGGCCGGCAATGGAGTGGGATCGTCACAAGCCTCGCCATCATCGGCTTTGCCGTGTCCATGACTATCTTATGCAAGGACGCCGTCGGGCTGCCGGAGGAGGAGCAACCGCATGAGCGAGTTCGCCGCCGCCCTGGCCGTGTTCCTTGCGGCCCACTCGATCCCAGCGGCTCCGGCAGTACGCGACCGGCTGGTGGCGTGGATCGGCCTCCGCCCCTACCTCGTCCTGTACTCGCTCCTGTCGCTCGGCCTGCTCGCCTGGCTCGTCATCGCGGCTCTCCGTGCCGATACCATCGTGCTTTGGCAGCCCGCGGCCTGGCAATGGCACGTAATATTGGGACTGATGCCGGTCGCCCTTTTCTTCGGAGTGGCCGGTCTTCTCGCGCCCAACCCGCTCTCGATATCCATTCGCGGCGGTTCGGAGCCCGGTCCCATCGTCTCGGTCACCCGCCACCCGCTGCTCTGGGGCTTCCTGATTTGGGCCGCGGCCCACATCCCGCCGAATGGAGACTTGGTGTCCGTGATCCTGTTCGGCGGGATGGCAGCGTTCGCACTGCTCGGCTTTGCCCTGCTCGACGCGAAGGCGCGCCGCCGATTAGGGCCGGAGCGCTGGCGAATGCTGAGCCGGCCGACCTCGACGGTTCCGTTCGCGGCTCAGCTCTCAGGGCGTGCGCGAATCGGATCCGCTCGGCCGCTGATCTTACCGGCGGCGCTGGCCCTAACCCTCTACGCCTGGTTCCTGTTGCAGGGTCACGTCCTCTTGATCGGCCCCGACCCGCTCGCTGCGCTCGGCGCGTTCGGTTGACTCATCCTACGGACGAGACCTCCCGCGCCGCGACAGACGCGGTTTCATGGTTTGGCCGGAGGCCAATCTCGACGGCCACAGTGAAGGCGCGACCGGTCGGCCCGACCCGCCTCTGAGGGCCGCGGACAAGGCAATTCACGGCGCGGCACAGCCGGGGCCGGGCACGATTGAGACACATCAAGGCATGGCAGCCGCCGGAGCTCTAGCGCTGTGCCGTCGCCGGGGCGGTGCGGGCGCGATACGCAACGCTGTCGAAGAGGAGTTTGCATGAGGGACGATCCGAGGGCTCGGTACGGCGACGAGCGCTTACCGCGCTACACGAGCTACCCCGCGAGTCCGCACTTCACCCCGGAGGTGCAGGCGGACACATACGGCAGGTGGCTGGCCGCACTGACCGCCGACGCCAGCGCTTCGCTTTACCTGCATGTGCCGTTCTGCCGCTCAATGTGCTGGTACTGCGGCTGCCACACGACCATCACGCGGCACGACGCCCCCATCGATGGCTACCTGTCGGCGCTGCGCCGGGAAGTCGACCTCGTCTCCGCCCGGCTCGAACACGCGCCCTTGGTGCGTCACATCCATTTCGGTGGGGGCACGCCCACCATCATGGCGCCTGAAGCTTTCGGGGATCTTGTCGCCCTCCTGCGGTCCCGCTTCCCTATATCCCCGGATGCCGAGATCGCTGTCGAGATTGATCCCCGCACCTTGTTGCCTGAGATGATCGCAGCAATCGGCTCGTCGGGCGTCTCCCGCGCAAGCCTAGGCGTCCAGAGCTTCGATCCATTCGTCCAACGGGCGATCCGGCGGGAGCAGAGTTTCGAGCGGACGGCGGATTCTGTTCGCAGCCTGCGAGCCGCAGGTGTTGCCGGCATCAACCTCGATTTGATCTATGGCCTGCCGCACCAGACGGTCGCGTCCTGCATCGACACTGTCCGGCTCTGCCTGGAGATGCGCCCCGATCGCTTCGCGGTTTTCGGATACGCGCACGTGCCTACCTTTAAGAAGCATCAGCGAAAGATCGACGAGGCCGCTCTTCCGGACGGTCCGGCACGGCAGCTCCAGGCAGATGCCATCGCCGCCGTACTGCTCGATGCAGGCTACATTCAGATTGGGCTTGACCATTACGCCCGTCCCGACGATGCAATGGCGCGCGCCCTGGCAGAAGGAACGCTGCACCGGAACTTCCAGGGCTATACGACCGATCCGAGCGACGTGCTTCTCGGCTTCGGCGCATCAGCCATCGGACGGCTTCCCCAGGGCTACGTGCAGAACGAGACGGCGATCCGGTCCTACGCCGAGAAGATCGGCCGCGGCGAGCTGCCCGCTATCAAGGGATACGCCCTCTCGTCCGACGATCGGCTCCGGGCCGACCTGATCGAGCAGGTGATGTGCGACTTCGCGGTCGACGTCGGGCAAGTCTGTCGGGAACACGGCCGGAGCCCGGGGGACTTCCTGACTTCGCTGCCCCGGCTGCAGATCCTCGAGGCGGACGGTCTCGTCCGGATCGAGGGGGAGGTCGTGAGCATCCCGGATGAGGCGCGGATCCTCGTCCGGAGCGTCGCCGCGGCGTTCGACGCCTATCTCGGCACCTCCGGCCGCACCCACAGCCGGGCCGTCTGACCCATCGCGCTTCGCTCCCCGAGCAACCGCGATGGAGCCGTCCGACATTCGGTGCCACAGCCGTCACCGGCGGTTTGGTGGAGCCTCGCTTGCTGGCTTATCCTCAAGACAGCCCAGATTGGCGGGTCGGAGGAACGTTTGAATCAGACAACGCCTGCAGAGGACACGGGCTCCGCTCCTAATCAGCGCGAGCATTTGCTCGCCGTCGCCACGGAGGTGGCACTCGCCACCCTCGATCGCGAGGGACAGGTCACGAGTTGGTACCCGGGGCCGGAACACGTCAGCCGGTGGCATGAGGGCGGTGTCCTCGGGCGACATCACTCAATCTTCCACCCGTCGCCCGATCTCGAAGCCGGCAAGCCAGAGCGGATCCTCGCCATCGCGCGCGAAACCGGTCGCTACGAGGAAGACGGCATCCGGATCGGGGCCGATGGCACACCCTACCGCGCCAAGGTCCTGATCGTCCCGATGCGGGACGCAGGCGGCGAGGTCGTTGGCTATACTAAGGCTATCTGGGGCATTTCCGAGCGCATCGTGGCTGAGGAGGCGCTGCGCACGAGCGAGGCGCACCTGCGCTCCATCCTAGAGACCGTGCCCGACGCGATGGTCGTCATCGACGAGGAGGCCTGTATCCAGTCCTTCAGCACCACGGCGGTGCGCCAGTTTGGCTATGAGGCCGCAGAGATCGTCGGCAGCAACGTTAGCATGCTGATGCCGGAGCCCTACCGCAGCCAGCACGACGGCTACATGGCGCGCTATCTCAAGACGGGCGAGCGGCGCATCATTGGGATCGGCCGCGTCGTGGTCGGGCAGCGCAAGGACGGCTCGACCTTCCCGATGGAACTGTCAGTGGGCGAGATGCGGTCCGGCGGCGTGCGCTACTTCACGGGCTTCATCCGGGATCTGACCGAGCGCCAGAAGACCGAGACGCGCTTGCAAGAGCTGCAATCCGAACTCGTGCATATGTCCCGCTTCACCGCGCTCGGGGAGATGGCCTCGACGCTCGCCCACGAGATCAACCAGCCGCTCACCGCCATCGCCAGCTATCTCAGGGGATGCCGCCGGCTCCTCGCCCGCATGGAGGGGCCCGAGGTAACGATGCTATCGGAGGCGGTCAGCCAAGCGGCCGACCAGGCCTTGCGTGCAGGCCAGGTCATCCGGCATCTGCGCGAGTTCGTGTCCCGCGGCGAGAGCGAGCGCCATATCGAGAGCCTACCCAAGCTGATCGAGGAGGCCAGCGCCCTGGCCCTCGTCGGGGCCAAGGAGAAGGGCGTCCGCGTCGGCTTCGCCTTCGATCCCGATGCCCCGCTCGTGCTCGCCGACCGAATCCAGGTACAGCAGGTGCTGCTGAACCTGATCCGCAACGCCATCGAGGCCATGCACGAGGCGCCGCGCCGCGAGCTCATCGTCGCAACGCGGGCGATGCAGCCGGAGGCCCTCGTCGAGATTCGCGTGTCGGATACTGGCACCGGCATCGCACCTGAGATCGCGGCCAGACTCTTCCACCCGTTCGTGACTACGAAGCCGCACGGCATGGGCGTGGGCCTCTCGATCTGCCGCACCATCGTCGAGGCCCATGGCGGCAAGATCTGGGTCGCGGTCGGACCGAACGGTGGGACTAGCTTTCACTTCACCTTGCGGGCGGTCGATACGAGGGAGATGAGCGATGTCGAGTGAGGCCATCGTGCACGTGGTGGACGACGACCTGGCGGTCCGGCAGTCGCTTGCCTTCCTGCTCGCCACGGACGGGCTGCCGGTGCGGGTGCACGAATCTGCGACCGCCTTCCTCGACACGGTCACTGACGCGGCGGGCTGTATCGTGACGGATGTTCGCATGCCCGGCCTCGACGGTATCGCGTTCCTGCGCCGCCTCAGGGAACGGGGAAGCGCGCCGCCCGTCATCGTGATGACCGGGCATGCGGACGTCCCCCTGGCCGTCGAGGCCATGAAGGAAGGCGCAGTCGACTTTATCGAGAAGCCGTTCGACGACGAGGTTTTCCTCACCGCGGTTCGCTCGGCGATCCGCCGGATCGAGCGGTGCGCCGAGCTAGACGGGCAGGTGAGCGCCGTCAACGCCCGCCTCGCCGCGCTCTCGGAACGCGAGCGACAGGTGCTGGAGGGGCTCGTGGCCGGTAAGGCCAACAAAGTGATCGCCCTCGACCTCGCCATCAGCCCGCGGACGGTGGAGATCTACCGCGCCAACGTCATGGCCAAGATGCAGGCCGGAAGCCTCTCGGAACTCGTGCGCATGGCCTTGCTGGCGGCGCGCGTGCGCTGATCGTCGTTTGCGGACGCGGCTGCCGAGGGAGGGCGGTTCAATTCGCCCTCAGGCCGATGCCGGGGGTCCAGGCGTCCGGCGGGATCATGCCCGGCGCCACGTAGGCGAAGTAGAGCGCGTCGAGCTGCGTCCAGAGGACATTGCACTTGAAG
>NZ_JBAWTG010000085.1:0-19985 GCF_037106235.1 Methylobacterium nigriterrae
CAAGGACATGCTCCGGCCGATGCTGAAGGCGTGGCTCGACGACAACCTGCCGGTGATGGTCGAGCGCCTCGTGCGCGCCGAGATCGAGCGCGTCTCCCGCGGGCGCTGAGGGCGGTCGGCGCCCGCGATCGGGCGGCCCCCGTGTTGACGTGAGGCCCGGGACGGGTTGAAAGCGGGCCGAAATCCGACACGCCCGCGAGACCGGCCCGCAGACCCATGATGGACAAGACCTTCGACCCCGCCGCCGTCGAGGCGCGCGTCAGCGCCGCCTGGGAGGAGGCCCAAGCCTTCCGGGCCGGGCGCCCGGAGCGCGCCGGAGCCGAGCCCTACTGCATCGTGATCCCGCCGCCGAACGTGACGGGCACGCTGCACATGGGCCACGCCCTCAACAACACGCTGCAGGACATCCTCTGCCGCTTCGAGCGCATGCGGGGCCGCGACGTGCTCTGGCAGCCGGGCACGGACCATGCCGGCATCGCCACCCAGATGGTGGTCGAGCGCCAGCTGACGGAGGCGCAGCAGCCGGACCGCCGCGCCCTGGGCCGCGAGGCCTTCGTCGAGCGGGTCTGGGCCTGGAAGGCGGAATCGGGCGGGGCGATCGTCAACCAGCTGAAGCGCCTCGGCGCCTCCTGCGACTGGTCGCGCGAGCGCTTCACCATGGATGAGGGCCTCTCGGCCGCCGTCCTCAAGGTGTTCGTGGACCTGCACGCGCAGGACCTGATCTACCGCGACAAGCGCCTCGTGAACTGGGACCCGAAGTTCCAGACCGCGATCTCGGACCTCGAGGTGCAGCAGCTCGAGGTGAAGGGCCACCTCTGGCACTTCGACTATCCCGTCGTCGACGCGTCCGGCGCCGAGACCGGGCAGGTCGTCACCGTCGCCACCACGCGGCCCGAGACGATGCTCGGCGACACCGCGGTCGCGGTCCACCCGGAGGACGAGCGCTACCGCGACCTCGTGGGCGCCCGCGTGCGCCTGCCCCTCGTCGGGCGCCTGATCCCGATCGTGGCCGACGCCTATTCGGACCCCGAGAAGGGCACCGGCGCGGTCAAGATCACCCCCGCGCACGACTTCAACGATTTCGAGGTGGGCCGCCGCCACGGGTGCCGGCCGATCAACGTGCTCGACGCGGAGGCCCGCATCCTGCTCGACGGCAACGCGGACTTCCTGGCCGAGGCCGCGCCGGAGCCCGAGACGCTGGCGCT
The DNA here is from genome assembly GCF_037106235.1 of Methylobacterium nigriterrae. Lineage (NCBI taxonomy): Bacteria > Pseudomonadati > Pseudomonadota > Alphaproteobacteria > Hyphomicrobiales > Methylobacteriaceae > Methylobacterium > Methylobacterium nigriterrae. The sequence goes on from NZ_JBAWTG010000085.1 coordinate 1,206, forward strand.
GCACGGCCTCGATCGGTTCGCGGCGCGCAAGCGCGTCGTCGCCCTGATGGAGGAGCGGGGCCGCCTGCGGCTGATCGAGCCGAACACCCACGCGGTGCCCCACGGCGACCGCTCGGGCGTCGTCATCGAGCCCTACCTCACCGACCAGTGGTACCTGAACGTGAAGCCGCTCGCCGAGCGGGCGCTGCAGGCCGTGCGCGACGGCCAGACCAAGTTCGTGCCGGAGACCTACGAGAAGATCTTCTTCCAGTGGCTCGAGAACATCGAGCCCTGGTGCATCTCGCGCCAGCTCTGGTGGGGCCACCAGATCCCGGCCTGGTTCGACGCCGAGGGCGTGGCTTACGTGGCGCACGGCGAGGCGGAGGCGCGGGCCCAGGCCGAGGCGAGGCACGGCCGCCCGGTGGAGCTGCGCCGCGACGAGGACGTCCTCGACACCTGGTTCTCCTCCGCCCTCTGGCCGTTCTCGACGCTCGGCTGGCCGGAGGCGACGCCCGAGCTCGCGCGCTTCTACCCGACGAACACGCTGGTCACGGGCAAGGACATCCTGTTCTTCTGGGTGGCCCGCATGATGATGATGGGCCTGCACGTCACCGACCGGGCGCCCTTCGACACCGTCTACCTGCACACCCTCGTGCGCGACGAGAAGGGTGCCAAGATGTCGAAGTCGAAGGGGAACGTGGTCGATCCCCTCGGCCTGATCGAGCTCTACGGGGCCGACGCGCTGCGCTTCACGCTGACCGCGATGGCCGCGCAGGGCCGCGACATCAAGCTGAGCCTGAGCCGCGTCGAGGGCTACCGCAACTTCGCGACGAAGCTCTGGAACGCGGCCCGCTTCGCGGAGATGAACGGCTGCCGGCTCGATCCCGGCTTCCGGCCGGAGGCCGCCCGCGAGGTCCTGAACCGCTGGGCGCTCGGCGAATCGGCCCGCGCGGTGGCCGAGGTGGAGGGCGCGCTCGCCGCCTACCGCTTCAACGACGCGGCGGCCGCCGCCTACCGCTTCGTCTGGAACATCTTCTGCGACTGGTACCTCGAACTCGCCAAGCCCGTGCTGCAGGGGGAGGGAGCCGATCCCGCCGCCCGCATCGAGACGCAGGCGACCGTCGCCTTCCTGATCGACCAGATCGCCAAGCTCCTGCACCCGTTCATGCCCTTCCTCACCGAGGAGCTCTGGGCGATCAAGGGGGAGGGGCTGGCGGATCGGGGCATTCTGGCGCTCGCCCCCTGGCCGCGGCTCGAAGGGCTCGCGGACCCGGAGGCCGAGGCCGAGATCGGCTTCGTGGTCGATCTCGTCTCCGAGGTGCGCTCGGCCCGCTCCGAGACCAGCGTGCCGGCCGCCGCGCAGGTGCCGCTCGTGCTCGTCGGCGCGGATCCGGCCGTGCGCGCCCGGGTCGAGGCGTGGCGCGACACCCTGCTGCGCCTCGCGCGGCTGTCCGGGATCGCCTTTGCGGACGCCGCCCCGCGGAACTCCGTGCAGCTCCTCGTGCGCGGCAGCGTCGCGGCGCTGCCGCTCGAGGGCATCGTCGACCTCGCCGCCGAGGTGGCGCGCCTGAAGAAGGAGGCCGCCAGGGCGGACGGGGAGATCGCCCGGATCGACGGCAAGCTCGGCAATGCCGACTTCCTCGCCCGCGCTCCCGAGGAGGTGGTCGACGAGCAGCGCGAGCGCCGGGAGGCGGAGGCCGAGCGGCTCGCCAGGATCCGCGAGGCGCTGGCGCGCCTGAGCGACGATTGAGACCGCGGCGCCTCGGGACGGGCGTGCCGGACGGCGCGGGTCGGGCCCGCGCCCGTCAGGCCGCGAGCTTGAGGCCGACGATCCCCGCCACGATCAGCCCGATGCAGCCGAGGCGCAGGGCCGTGGCGGGCTCCCCGAACAGCGCGACGCCGAGCAGCGCCGTGCCGATCGTGCCGATGCCGGTCCAGACCGCGTAGCCGGTCCCGACCGGCAGGGTCCTCAGGGCGAGCGCGAGCATCACCACGCTGACGGCCATCGCGGCGAGCGTCAGCGCGGAGGGGATGAGGCGGGTGAAGCCGTCGGTGTATTTGAGGCCGATCGCCCAGGCCACCTCGAACAGGCCGGCGACGAACAGGATGGCCCAGGCCACGACAGTCTCCCTGTCAGGGCAGGGCCGTCCCCACCGCGCGCGGTCCGGGATCGGCGCGGCCGCGTCCCGGGCGGGGCCGTCCCCGCGAGGGCCCATATGGTCCCGGCCGCCGCGCTCCGCCAGCCGCGGCGGCCGCTCCAACCTGACGAAACCGTAATGGGACCGCCACGGGCGGGTCAGGCAGCGCTCCGTAGGACAAGGATCACCGGCCGCCGACGAGGCGGCGCCGTCCTTCCCCATCGGAGATCCCGGATGACCGACCTGTCCCCCTGCAAGCCCGCCCGTCCGGCCCGCCGCATCGGCCGCGGCGCCCTCGCCTCGGTCGCCGCCGCCGCCCTGGTGGCGGGCGGCGCCGTCGGCGCGGGCCTGGTGCAGCCCTCGACGCCGGCGCTGGCCCAGGCCCTGCCCAAGACCCCGATCGAGGCGCCCGAGCACCCGCCGGGCTCGTTCGCCAACATCGTCGACAAGGTGAAGCCCGGCGTCGTCTCGGTGCGGGTGAAGCTCGACGCGGACGCCGCCTCCGACGACGAGGACGGCCCGGGCCAGGGCCGCGGCCTGCAGAACGTGCCGCCGCAGCTGCGCGAGTTCTTCAAGCGCTTCGGCCAGAACGGCCAGGGCGGCGGGATGCAGGGCATGCCCCAGCGCCAGGGCCAGCGCGGCGCCGTGGGCTCGGGCTTCATCATCTCGGCCGACGGCTACGTGGTGACGAACAACCACGTCGTCGACCACGCCAAGACGGTGCAGGTGGTGCTCGACGACAACCGCATCCTCGACGCCAAGGTCATCGGCAAGGATTCGAAGACCGACATCGCGCTGCTCAAGATCAAGGATTCCGGCACCTATCCCTACGTGCAGTTCGGCAAGGCCGCCCCGCGGGTCGGCGACTGGGTGGTGGCGATCGGCAACCCGTTCGGCCTCGGCGGCACGGTCACGGCCGGCATCGTCTCGGCCCGCGGCCGCGACATCGGCGCCGGCCCCTACGACGACTTCCTGCAGATCGACGCGCCGATCAACAAGGGCAATTCGGGCGGCCCGACCTTCAACGTCAACGGCGAGGTCGTGGGCGTGAACACCGCGATCGCCTCGCCGTCCGGCGGCAGCGTCGGCCTCGCCTTCGCGATCCCCGCCGAGACCGTGCAGGCGGTGGTCGATCAGCTGCGCACCGACGGCAAGGTCGCCCGCGGCTATCTCGGCGTACAGGTCCAGCCCGTGACCAAGGACATCGCCGACGGCCTCGGCCTCGACAAGCCGAAGGGCGCCCTCGTGGACCATGCCGAGACCGGCACGCCCGCCGCCAAGGCGGGACTGAAGTCCGGCGACGTGATCGAGTCGGTCAACGGCAACGAGGTCAGCGACGCCAAGGAGCTGTCGCGCAGGATCGCGGGGCTGAAGCCCGGCGCCAAGGTCGAGATCGCCTATCTGCGCGGCGGCAAGTCCGACACCGCCACCATCACCCTCGGGGCGCTGCCGAGCGACGGCAAGGTGGCGAGCCGCGGCAGCGACACCTCCGACGGCCAGACCCGCCTCGGCCTCAGCCTCGCGCCGGCCGCCGATGCCGGTCTCTCCGACGAGGGCGTCGTGGTGATGGAGGTCGATCCCGACGGGCCGGCCGCCGCCAAGGGCATCGAGCAGGGCGACGTCATCCTCGACGTCGCCGGCCAGAGCGTCTCGAAGCCCTCCGAGGTCGCCGAGCGCATCCGCTCGGCCGAGTCGAGCGGCCGCAAGGCGGTGCTGATGCGCATCAAGAACCAGAAGGGCGTCACCCGCTTCGTCGCGGTCTCGCTCTCCAAGAACGCCGGCTGACGGGCCGGCAGGGCCAAGGACGCCGGCCGGCAGGCCGGCGCTTTCCGGTCATCTCCATCGGCGTCGGCCCCGGCGGGCCGGCGCCTCTCCGCGCGTTCGGGCCGTGGGGCGTGCGCGCCAGGCGCGGCCGGGTGCGGGGAGGGCGGGTCGCCGCCGGCGCCGGCCGCGCCATATGCGCCCCGGTCCCCAGGATAGCCCCACGAGAGCCCCATGCCCATCGAGAACCCGTCCGGCACCTTCGCCATCGGCGGAGACCTCACCGTCCATCGCCTCGGCTTCGGCGCCATGCGCATCACCGGGCCGGGCATCTGGGGCGATCCGCCCTCCCGCGAGGCGGCCAGGGCGACGCTCGCGCGTGTGCCCGAGCTCGGCATCGACCTGATCGACACCGCCGACAGCTACGGCCCCTTCGTCAGCGAGGACCTGATCCGCGAGGTGCTCCACCCCTATGCCGGGCTCGTGATCGCCACCAAGGGCGGGCTGACCCGGCACGGGCCGGACATCTGGCGCCCGGTCGGCAACCCGGACTACCTGCGCCAATGCGTGCTGATGAGCCTGCGGCGGCTCGGCCTCGAGCGCATCGACCTCTGGCAGCTCCACCGGATCGGCCCCGATTGCCCGCGCGAGGCGCAGTTCGAGGCGATCGCGGCGCTGCGCGAGGAGGGCCTGATCCGCCATGTCGGCCTGAGCGAGGTCTCGGTCGAGGACATCGCGGCGGCGCAGGACTACTTCCCGGTCGCGACCGTGCAGAACCAGTACAACCTCGTCGACCGCACGAGCGAGGCAGTGCTCGACCATTGCACGCGGGCCGGCATCGGCTTCATCCCGTGGGCGCCGCTCGCCCGCGGGGCGCTGGCGAAGGATTCGGCGCTCGCCGAGATCGCGCGCCGGCGCGGGGTCGGCGAGGGCGCCGTCGCGCTCGCCTGGCTCCTGAAGCGCTCCCCCGTGATGCTGCCGATCCCCGGCACGGGCGATCCGGAGCATCTCGCCGCCAACATGGCGGGCGCGGGCCTCGGCCTGTCGGAGCCCGAGTTCGAGGCCCTCGACCGCCAGGGCCGCGCCGCCTGGGAGGCATCGGGAACCGCGTGAGGCGGCCCCGTGTGCCGGCGCACATCGGCGCTCGCCCGATTCCTGCATGGCGCGGGGCATCGTCCGCCGGAGGTGAGGTTCGCGATGCGCGCGTCGGGTCTCGTCGTGATCACGCTCGCGGCGGCCGGGTACCCGGCCGCCGCCGCGGCCCGACCGGCCTGGACGTCCGGCACCTACGTCTACGCCGATCTCTGCACGCTGCCGGCGAGCGGGGAGCTCGCCGGCCGCCGGGTCACCCTGCGGCGCTCGCCGAACGGCGACGGCCTCGTCTACGAGATGGTCCGCGGCGCCGCCCTGGTGCCGGCGCAGGGCGCCGGCCTCGCCCTCGACGACGCCACCAAGGCGCTCGCCTTCACGGCGGAGACGGAGGGCGGCCCCGTCACCTTCCGGGGCACCGCCGCGGCCGACGCGCTGACCGGCACCCTGCGCGACGCGGCCGGCGACCATCCCGTGCACCTGCCCCGCATCCTGCGCTCTCATGCGCGCCAGGCCTGCGCGAGCCATCTCGCCTCGGACACGACCGGGTCTCTCGGCGAGCGCTGACGGCGGCCGCCCGGCACGCTACACGGGATGGCATGAACGCGCGCATCCTCGCCCTCGGCCTCCTCCTCGCCGGCGCCCTCGGCAGCGGCCCGGCCCGGGCCGATGCCTGCGACGCGCTCACCGCCCGGATGATCCGCGCGACGGGCGCCTCGCTCGCCGGGCGCGCGGGGCCGCTCGCGGTGTTCCGGGCGGCCGATGCCGAGCGCATGAGCCTCGATTGCCGCAAGCCCGCCCGGATGGTGTTCGCCTCCCTCGATCGCGAGCCGGACCCCGCCTTCTTCACCCTGATCGGGCTCGCCGCGCGGGGGCTCACGGGCACCGGGGTGCGCGACGCGACGGTGCTCGCCCTCCGGCTCCATCAGGATTCGCTGCTGGCGAGCGCGCCCGCCGAGGGCGTCGCCGGCCGGGCGGCGCTGCGCTGCGAGACGGGGCCGCGCGGCGACGCGCTCGCCGGCGACCTCACCGTCTGCGTGCTGGTGCCGCGGCCCGCTTCCGTGCTGCGCCGCCGGGCGGGCCTGACGCCCGCGCCCCGTCGAGCCGCGCCGGCGGGCTAGCCACCCGGCGCACCGGCGGGCTAGACCGCGTCGCATGTCGAGCCCGAGCCCCGAATCATCGCCCCGCCCGTCGCCCGCCTGCGTGCGCGTGCGCGACGTCGCCTTCGCCAACGACCGGCCCTTCGCGCTGATCGCCGGCCCCTGCCAGCTCGAGGGGCGCGAGCATGCCCTGGAAATCGCCGCCGCGCTGAGGGAGATGACCGCCCGCCTCGGCATCGGCCTCGTCTTCAAGGCCTCCTTCGACAAGGCGAACCGCACCTCGGCGGGCTCGGCGCGCGGCCTCGGCCTGGCGCAGGCCCTGCCGATCTTCGCCGAGATCCGGGAGCGCTACGGCCTGCCGGTGCTCACCGACGTGCACGAGGCCGCCCAGTGCGCGGCCGCGGCCGAGATCGTCGACGTGCTGCAGATCCCGGCCTTCCTCTGCCGGCAGACCGACCTGCTGCTCGCGGCCGCCGCCACGGGACGGGCCGTCAACGTCAAGAAAGGGCAGTTCCTCGCCCCCTGGGACATGGCGCACGTCGCCGCCAAGGTGACGGGCGCGGGCAACGCCAACCTGCTCGTGACCGAGCGCGGCGCCTCCTTCGGCTACAACACCCTGGTCACCGACATGCGCAGCCTCCCGATCATGGCGCGGGTGACGGGCGGCCTGCCGGTGGTGTTCGACGCGACCCACTCGGTGCAGCAGCCCGGCGGCCAGGGAGCGACCTCGGGTGGCCAGCGCGAGTTCGTGGCGGTGCTCGCCCGCGCGGCGGTCGCCGTCGGGGTCGCCGGCCTCTTCATCGAGACCCATCCCGATCCCGACCGCGCGCCCTCCGACGGCCCCAACATGGTGGCGCTGAAGGACATGCCGGCGCTGCTCGCCACCCTGCAGGCCTTCGACCGGCTGGCGAAGGGGCGGGGCTGAGGCGCTCGCCCTCCCGTTCGGGCCAGGCGGCCCACGCATCGACGCCGGCGCAGTGACTCCGATCCGTCACCGCAGGCCGTTCATCGGCCGGTCAGCCGCGCCGTGACAGTCTTCGATCCATTAAGGCGGCCTCTCGCCCCGCGCCGGCGCGGGTCAACTCGGTCGATCCGAGGAACGACTTGGCCGCGGGGACGTTGAATGCCCTAATTGGCTCACAGCTCGCGAAAGGACAACATGCGCAAGCTCGCTCTCATCTCCGCCGTCGCCCTCTCGATCGGTTCCATGGCCGCCACCTCGGCGGATGCCCGCCCGCGCGGCTATTACGGCCACGGCTACGGGCACGGCCATGCCTACGGCTACGGTCACGGCTATCGCGGGCGCCGCGGCATCGGCACCGGCGCGGCCGTCGGCCTCGGGATCGCGGGCCTCGCGGCCGGTGCCATCGCGGCGGGTGCGGCGCGCGATGCCTATTACCGCGACAGCTATTACGGCCGCGGCTACGCGCCCGCCTACGGTTATGGCGGCTACGGCTACGGCTACTGAGCCGCGCCACCGCGGATCTCGCGAGGGCGGCCGGGATGACCCGGCCGCCCTTTTCATTGCGTCCGGTCCATAGGCGCTTCCGCTTGAGCGCTTCTGCTTGGGCGCTTCTGCTTGGGCGCTTCCGCGGAAAGCGCTCAGCGGGCCCGGTAGGGCGGCACGCCGGGATCGGGCAGCCAGACCGATTTCGGCGGCTCGCCGGTCTGCCAGAACACGTCGATCGGGATGCCGCCGCGCGGGTACCAGAAGCCGCCGATGCGCAGGTAGCGCGGCGCCAGCAGGTCGCGCAGGCGCTTGCCGATGGCCACGGTGCAATCCTCGTGGAAGGCGCCGTGGTTGCGGAAGCTGTGCAGGTAGAGCTTCAGCGCCTTCGATTCGACGAGCCAGCGGTCGGGCACGTAGTCGATCACCAGGATCGCGAAGTCGGGCTGGCCCGTCACCGGGCAGAGCGAGGTGAATTCGGGCGCGGTGAAGCGCGCGAGGTAATCCGTGTCCGGGTGCGGGTTCGGCACCCGGTCGAGGCGGGCCTCGTCCGGGGAGGCGGGCAGGGGGCTGGCCTGCCCGAGCTGCAGGGTCCCGTCCGTGGGGGTCTCGTTCGTCATGGGCCGCCCTATAGCCCGCCGCGGGGGCGGATGCATCCCCGCGGGCGCCTCCGGCCCGGGCCTGGCCGCGCCGCGCGGGCTCAAGAAAAACTTGAGGGCCGGATGCGGCGATTTCGGCGCTCCGGCCGGGCCCCGAGCGGGGCAGGCGCTTGCCGGACGCCGCGCGTTGGCGGATAAGCCCCTGCGCCCATGCCGCGTCCCGCCGCGGCGCGCTCCCGCGCGCCCGCACCGGATGCCTTCAGGCTCCCGCCTGAACCCGACGACCTCTCGAGAGGGGACCTTTGATGACCGCGATCACCAACATCGCAGCCCGCGAGATCCTGGACAGCCGGGGCAATCCCACCGTCGAGGTGGACGTGCTCCTCGAGGACGGCTCCTTCGGCCGCGCCGCCGTGCCCTCCGGCGCCTCGACCGGCGCCCACGAGGCGGTGGAGCTGCGCGACGGCGACAAGGGCCGCTTCGGCGGCAAGGGCGTGCGCAAGGCGGTGCATGCCGTGCAGACCGAGATCCTCGACGCGATCGGCGGCATGGACGCGGAGGATCAGGTCGCCGTCGACGAGGCGATGATCGAGCTCGACGGCACCCCGAACAAGGCCCGCCTCGGCGCGAACGCGATTCTGGGCGTGTCGCTCGCGGTGGCCAAGGCCGCGGCCGAGACCGCGGGCCTGCCCCTCTACCGCTACATCGGCGGGGTGCAGGGCCGCGTGCTGCCGGTGCCGATGATGAACATCATCAACGGCGGCGCGCATGCCGACAACCCGATCGACTTCCAGGAATTCATGATCATGCCGGTGGGCGCCTCCTCGCTCGCCGAGGCCGTGCGCATGGGCTCGGAGGTGTTCCACACCCTCAAGAGCGCGCTCAAGAAGGCCGGCCACAACACGAATGTCGGCGACGAGGGCGGCTTCGCCCCGAACCTGCCCTCGGCCGAGGCCGGGCTCGATTTCGTGATGGAATCGATCCAGGCCGCGGGCTTCCGGCCCGGCACCGACATGGTGCTGGCGCTCGACTGCGCGGCGACCGAGTTCTTCAAGGACGGCGCCTACCGGTACGAGGGCGAGGGCAAGACCCGCGACGTCGCCGCCCAGGTCGACTACCTCGCCGAGCTCGTCGCCAAGTACCCGATCGCCTCGATCGAGGACGGCATGTCCGAGGACGACTGGGAGGGCTGGAAGCTCCTCACGGACCGGATCGGGGAACGCTGCCAGCTCGTCGGCGACGACCTGTTCGTGACCAATGTCGAGCGGCTCTCGCGCGGCATCGGGACCGGCACGGCGAATTCGATCCTCGTGAAGGTCAACCAGATCGGCTCGCTCACCGAGACGCTGGCCGCCGTCGACATGGCCCAGCGCGCCGGCTACACGGCGGTGATGTCCCACCGCTCCGGCGAGACCGAGGATTCGACCATCGCGGATCTCGCGGTCGCGACGAATTGCGGGCAGATCAAGACCGGCTCGCTCGCCCGCTCGGACCGGCTGGCCAAGTACAACCAGCTGATCCGCATCGAGGAGGGCTTGGGCGCGCAGGGGCGCTACGCCGGCAGCAGCGCGATCAAGCAGCGCGCGCGCGGCTGAGGCACAACGGGGCGTCAGCACTTCCTTAACCTTGCGCGGCGATGGTCGGGCCATGGTCGTCCGTCGCCGCGTCAGAACCGTCCTCATGCCGCTCGGTCTCTGGACCGTGTCGGCCCTCGTCGTCGGCTACTTCGTGTACCAGGCCGAGAACGGCAATCGCGGCCTCGAGGCCAAGCGCGCCCTCAAGATCGAGGCCTACGGGCTGACCCAGGAACTCACCGCCGCCAAGGCGGAGCGGGCGGTCTGGGAGCATCGCGTGGCGCTCCTGCGCAGCGAGCAGATCGACCGCGACCTCCTCGAGGAACGCGCCCGCGTGGTGCTCGGCCGGGTCCATGCCAACGACGTCGTGATCATCGACCCCTGATCGGCGCCCGCCGCGGCTCCGCAACCACCAGTCGCCGGGCGGATCGTCCTTCGCCTCCCCGGCCTGACAATGCCCACACCCTGTCAGAGAGCGGGGCCTCGCCTTCCGCTGCCGCCTGTCCTAAACCGTGGCCAAGAGACAGGTTCACGGGAGGTCGCCGATGGATGCCGCCAAGGATGCGGGGCAGCCGAAGTCCGAACCGGGCAAGCCTGAACCGGGCAAATCCGAGGCGGAGGCGGCCCACCGGCCCGCCCCGAACGCGCCGCAATTCAGCCGCGACGAGGATCTCCACGCCTATCACGAGATGCTGCTGATCCGCCGCTTCGAGGAGAAGGCGGGCCAGCTCTACGGCATGGGCCTGATCGGCGGCTTCTGCCACCTCTATATCGGCCAGGAGGCCGTGGTCATCGGCATGCAGATGGCCTCGGAGGAGGGGGATCAGGTGATCACGGGATACCGGGATCACGGCCACATGCTCGCCTGCGGCATGGACCCGAAGGGCGTCATGGCCGAGCTGACCGGGCGCCGGGGCGGGTACAGCCGCGGCAAGGGCGGCTCGATGCACATGTTCTCGCGCGAGAAGCAGTTCTTCGGCGGCCACGGCATCGTCGGCGCGCAGGTCTCGCTCGGCACCGGCCTCGGCTTCGCCGACGCCTACCGGCAGAACGGCAAGGTCAGCCTCACCTACATGGGCGACGGCGCGGCCAATCAGGGCCAGGTCTACGAGAGCTTCAACATGGCGGCGCTGTGGAAGCTGCCGGTCGTCTACGTGATCGAGAACAACCGCTACGCCATGGGCACCTCGGTGGTCCGCGCCTCCGCGCAGACGGACTTCTCGAAGCGCGGCCTCTCCTTCGGCATTCCCGGCGAGCAGGTCGACGGCATGGATGTCCGCACCGTCCGCGAGGCGGCGAGCCGCGCCGTCCAGCACGCCCGCTCGGGCGAGGGCCCCTTCATCCTCGAGATGCAGACCTACCGCTACCGCGGCCATTCCATGTCCGACCCGGCCAAGTACCGGACCAAGGACGAGGTCTCGAAGATGCGCGAGGAGCACGACCCGATCGAGATGGTGCGCAAGCGCCTGATCGAGCTGCACGGCGTCTCGGAGGCCGACCTCAAGGCCACGGATTCGAAGGTGCGCGAGACCGTCAACGACGCGGCCGAGTTCGCGACCCACGATCCCGAGCCCGATCCGTCCGAGCTCTGGACCGATATCCTGCTCGAGGCGCGCGCCTGAGGGCACCCGCCCGACCGTCCTTCGATCCCGGCCGACCGACAGAGAACCCCATGGCGACCGACATCCTCATGCCCGCGCTCTCCCCCACGATGGAGGAGGGCAAGCTCGCCAGGTGGCTCAAGAAGGAGGGCGACGCGATCAAGTCCGGCGACGTGCTGGCCGAGATCGAGACCGACAAGGCGACCATGGAGGTCGAGGCGATCGACGAGGGCGTGCTCGCCAAGATCCTGATCCAGGAGGGCACGGAGGGGGTCGCCGTCAACACGCCGATCGCGATCATCGCGGAGGAGGGCGAGGACGTCTCGGCGGCCGCCTCCGGGGGCCGGCCGGCGGGTGCCGCCAAGGGCAACGGCGCCGATGCGGGCGGCCAGGCCGCCCCCGCCCCCGACATGCGGGCCGAGGGCCAGGCCGCCGGCCCCGGGCCCAGCGCCAAGACCGGCGACGACGCCCCCCGCGCCCCGGCGGCGCCGGCCGCCATCGCCAACAAGGCGCCCGCGCCCGTGATGGAGGAGTTCCCGGCCGGCACCGAGATGGTGACCATGACGGTGCGCGAGGCGCTGCGCGATGCCATGGCCGAGGAGATGCGCCGGGACGGCGACGTCTTCGTGATGGGCGAGGAGGTCGCCGAGTACCAGGGCGCCTACAAGATCACGCAGGGGCTGCTGCAGGAATTCGGGGCGCGGCGCGTCGTCGACACGCCGATCACCGAGCACGGCTTCGCCGGCATCGGCGTCGGCGCGGCCTATACCGGCCTCAAGCCCATCGTCGAGTTCATGACCTTCAACTTCGCCATGCAGGCGATCGACCACATCATCAACTCGGCCGCCAAGACCCTCTACATGTCGGGCGGCCAGCTCGGCTGCCCGATCGTGTTCCGGGGCCCGAACGGCGCCGCCGCCCGCGTCGGCGCCCAGCACAGCCACGACTACGCCGCCTGGTACTCGAACGTGCCGGGCCTCAAGGTGATCGCGCCCTACACGGCGAGCGACGCCAAGGGCCTGCTCAAGGCCGCGATCCGCGACCCGAACCCGGTGATCTTCCTCGAGAACGAGATCCTGTACGGCCAGTCCTTCCCGGTGCCGAAGCTCGACGACTTCGTGCTGCCGATCGGCAAGGCCCGCATCCACCGCCCCGGCTCGGACGTCACCATCGTGTCCTTCGCCATCGGCATGACCTACGCGCTGAAGGCCGCGCAGGCGCTCAGCGAGCAGGGCATCGAGGCCGAGGTGATCGACCTGCGCACGATCCGGCCGATGGACACCGACACGGTGGTGGAATCGGTCAGGAAGACCGGCCGCTGCATCACCGTCGAGGAGGGCTTCCCGCAATCGGGCATCGGCGCCGAGATCGTGGCCCGCCTGATGGTCGACGCCTTCGACTATCTCGATGCGCCGGTCCTGCGCATCACCGGCAAGGACGTGCCGATGCCCTACGCCGCCAACCTCGAGAAGCTCGCCCTGCCGACCGTCGCCGAGGTCGTCGAGGCGGCGAAAGCCGTGTGCTACCGCTAAGATGGCGAGGGAGACGGCTCAGACGATGGCCAAGGAGTTCCAGCCGCTCTCCGTTCCCCCCGACGCTCTCGAGAAGGGCGGCGTCGAGGTGCTGCGGGCGAGCGTGGTCGACGGGGCGGTGAGCGTCGCGCTGCGGCGCTCCTTCGACGATCCCTTCACCTGGGGCGTGCTCCTGATCGACCTCGCCCGGCACGCCGCGCGGGTCTACGCGATGGAGACCGAGCTCTCCGAGGAGGAGGCCTTCGCGCAGATCCGGGCCGGCCTCGAGGCCGAGAGCGATCCGCCCGGCGGAAGCCCCGACGGTCCGCTCAACTGAACGCTCAAGAACCTTCGCCAACCTTCTGGCCGATCAGGATAAACCAGCGATGCCGATCAACGTCCTGATGCCCGCCCTCTCGCCCACGATGGAGAAGGGCAATCTCGCCAAGTGGCTCAAGAAGGAGGGCGACGCGATCAAGTCCGGCGACGTGCTGGCCGAGATCGAGACCGACAAGGCGACCATGGAGGTCGAGGCGATCGACGAGGGCGTGCTCGCCAAGATCCTGGTGCCCGAGGGCACGGCGGACGTGCCCGTCAACGACCTGATCGCCCTGATCGCGGCCGACGGCGAGGATCCGGCGAGCGTCGGGGCGCCGGCGGGCGGGGGGGCGGCCCCGAAGGCCGGGGCCGAGGCGCCCGCGCAGAAGCCCGCGCAAGAGCCCGCGCAGAAGCCCGCGCAGGGGGGCGCGGCCGGCCAGAACACGACGCCCGGCGGCGGCCACATGAGCTACGAGCGGGTGAACGAGGCGCCCGGCGGCGCCCAGCCCGCCCAGGCGGCCCGCACCAACGGCGCGGCGCAGCCGGCTGCGTCGGGCGGGCGCGTCTTCGCCTCGCCGCTCGCCCGCCGCATCGCCAAGCAGGAGGGCATCGACCTCTCGGCCGTCCGGGGCTCGGGCCCGCACGGCCGGGTGATCGAGCGCGACGTGCGCGCGGCCGCGGCCGGCGGCACCGCCCGGGCGAGCGCGCCGGCGGCCGCACCGGCCGCGGCCCCCGCCGCGCCCGCCCCCGCCCCGAAGCCCGCCGCGGCGCCCGCGGGCCTCAGCGCCGATCAGGTGCGCGGCTTCTATCAGAAGGGCACCTACGAGGAGGTCCCCCTCGACGGCATGCGCAGGACCATCGCCAAGCGCCTCACCGAGGCGATGCAGGTGGCGCCGCACTTCTACCTCACGGTCGATTGCGAGATCGACGCGCTGATGCGCCTGCGCGAGCAGCTGAACGCCAGCGCCGGCAAGACCAAGGACGGCAAGCCGCTGTTCAAGCTCTCGGTGAACGACTTCGTCATCAAGGCGATGGGCCTCGCGCTGATGCGGATCCCGGCCGCGAACGCGGTCTGGGCCGAGGACCGGATCCTGCGCTTCGACAATGCCGAGGTCGGCGTCGCGGTGGCGATCGACGGCGGCCTGTTCACCCCCGTCATCCGCCGGGCCGACCAGAAGACGCTCTCGACGATCTCGAACGAGATGAAGGACTTCGCGGCGCGCGCGCGCGCCAAGAAGCTGAAGCCCGAGGAGTACCAGGGCGGCGTCACCTCGGTCTCGAACCTCGGCATGTTCGGCATCAAGCACTTCACGGCGGTGATCAACCCGCCCCAGTCGACCATCCTGGCGGTGGGCGCGGGCGAGAAGCGCGTCGTGGTGAAGGACAATGCCCCGGCGGTGGTCCAGATGATGACCGCCACCCTCTCCTGCGACCACCGCGTCCTCGACGGCGCGCTCGGCGCCGAGCTGATCGCGGCCTTCAAGGACCTCATCGAGAACCCGATGGGGATGCTGGTGTGACGCGGCGCGGGGTTTCGCTCCTCCCCCGCAGATCCCGAGCCTGCCCGAGATCGGCCCCTGCTCACCCGGATCGGGCGCTGTCCGCCTCTCCCGTGCGGGAGAGGTCGAGTCCGCGTCACGCGGACCGGGTGAGGGATCAGGTTTGTCCGGGGATGCCGCACCCCTCACCCCGACCCTCTCCCGCACGGGAGAGGGGGCAGGTCGCGGATCCCGTCCCGACCTGGCCGACCCCGAGAAGCGCCCGTGGCGGCGCCTGACGCTCTCGTCCGGGCCCGGGGCTTCCGCGTGCTTCGCTTCGGCAATGCCGAGGTGATGCGCGGCATGAACACCGTCCTCGACACGATCCACGCCGCGCTCGCCCCCGCCCGATCCGCGGCCGGCGGCACCCCGCGCGGGATCTTCGATCCCCCACCCCCTCCCCGCAGGCGGGAGGGGTTCGCCCGGAGAGCGAGATGCCCGACACCTACGACGTCCTCATCATCGGCGCCGGGCCCGGCGGCTACGTCACGGCGATCCGCTCGGCGCAGCTCGGGTTCAAGACGGCGGTGGTCGACCGCGAGCACCTGGGCGGCATCTGCCTGAACTGGGGCTGCATCCCCACGAAGGCCCTGCTGCGCTCGGCCGAGATCTACCACTACATGCAGCACGCCGCCGATTACGGGCTCACGGCCGAGAAGGTCGGGTTCGACGCCGCGGCGATCGTCAAGCGCTCGCGCGGCGTCTCGGGCCGGCTCAACGGCGGCGTCGGCATGCTGCTGAAGAAGAACAAGGTCGACGTGATCTGGGGCGAGGCCGCGATCGATTCCGCGGCCAAGGGCAACCAGCCGGGCCAGGTCACCGTCCGGGAGACGAAGCGGGCTGAGGCCCCGAAGGGCGCCAAGGGCGCGGGCACCTACTCGGCCAAGCACATCATCGTGGCGACGGGCGCGCGGCCCCGCGCGATCCCGGGCATCGAGCCCGACAAGCGCCAGATCTGGACCTATTACGAGGCCATGGTGCCGGAGGCGATGCCGAAGAGCCTCCTCGTGATGGGCTCGGGCGCGATCGGGATCGAGTTCGCCTCCTTCTACCGCACCATGGGCGCCGAGGTGACCGTGGTCGAGCTGCTGCCCCAGATCCTGCCCGTCGAGGATGCCGAGATCGCCGCGCTCGCCCGGAAGCGCTTCGAGAAGCAGGGCATCAAGATCCTGACCGGCGCCAAGGTCACGAAGGTGGAGAAGGGCCCCGACTCGGTGACCGCCACGGTGGAGGCGGCGGACGGCAAGACCCAGGCCATCACGGCCGAGAAGCTGATCTCGGCGGTCGGCGTCGTGGGCAACATCGAGGGGGTCGGCCTCGAGAATCTCGGGGTCAGGATCGACCGCGGCATCGTCGTCACCGACGGGCTCGGGCGCACCAACGTGCCGGGGATCTACGCGATCGGGGACGTCGCCGGCCCGCCGATGCTCGCCCACAAGGCCGAGCACGAGGGCGTGATCTGCGTCGAGACCATCAAGGGCCTGCACACCCACCCGATGGACAAGGGCAAGATCCCGGGCTGCACCTATTGCCAGCCGCAGATCGCGAGCGTCGGGCTCACCGAGGCCAAGGCCAAGGAGGAGGGCTTCTCCGTCAAGGTCGGCCGCTTCCCGTTCGCGGGCAACGGCAAGGCCATCGCGCTCGGCGAGCCGGACGGGCTGATCAAGACGGTGTTCGACGCCAAGACCGGGCAGCTGCTCGGCGCCCACATGGTCGGGGCGGAGGTGACCGAGCTGATCCAGGGCTACGTCGTCGCCATGACGCTCGAGACCACCGAGGAAGAGCTGATGCACACGGTCTTCCCGCACCCGACGCTCTCCGAGATGATGCACGAGAGCGTGCTCGACGCCTACGGAAAGGTGATCCACACCTGATCAGAAAACCATCGGTTTTTCAGAGGCTTGGGACACTCTGGGTACCGTAAGGCGATGCTCCGAGCAACGGCCTTGAACCCTCCTGTCACACCGCTTTCGGACGCTTGGTGTGACAGGAGTGTGACCGAAAACGAATGGTCGGAGCGAGCCCTAAGTGACCGATCGGATTGACGCTTAGGGCTGAAGGGGAGCGTTCGAAGACGGTTGAGAAGTCTATTAACTCCGTCCACCAACCTTCCGCATGGCAGCGACAGAAATTCGCGAATCTCTCCAGCCGACCACGGCTATATCACAAGCAATCGACGATTGGACATAAGTCTATTCAAATGACAAACCGCGATCGAGAAGCTCGTGTTCGAAGTCAGTAAGGCGGAAACGCGCGGAAGAACTTCGCCTTCTAAGCTGCTCGATTAGATCTCTACTATCGGACACGGTCGGTATCGACAACTTAGCAAGAAGTGGAACAGGTATGCCAAATTCATCAAGAAATCTCCCTTCGTTCGGGATAAAGTAATTTTGCAATTGCTGAGCATAAAGTCGATAATCAACTAGATCGCGCCCTGCAATAGAGACAATTATGTCATTAACAGCTCGAAATAATTGTGGAAACGTGTGCTCGGCTCCGCGTAAAAAATTGAAGCACCGATCTATATCAATCTGCGCTAAAGAACCTCGCCCTCGAACGAGGCGATCCATAAACTTCCGAATAGTAGTTTCACGCCTTAAAACGCCGGCATAGTAAGCAGCCTGACGAGCCGAACGCACATCATGCTTACTGAATTTCAGCCGGTTCCATACAACATCGAATACTGCGTTTACATTGTTAAAATTGGGATAGCCTTTCCAGATAAGCTGAGACTTGTCATCTTCTAGGATTACTCGCAACTCATCAGCTAATCGATTGAGTTCATCAATTCCATACTCGGCCCATTGGCTCAACACTTCTGCGGGTAGAACGCTGGACTCCGATATCGACCGCTTACGTGCCCTAGCAGTTGGAGTAAGCGCGTCGTCATCAATCTGCACTAGCAGCTCCGGTAAGAGCCGATCTTGATTCTCAAACAATGGGACTCGCACGTCAAAGGGCAGGGGTTCAGGCGGTTGATTGTATAGAAATATCTTTCCTACTTTGTGTTGAAACATCCTTCCGGCGCGACCTTTGATATTGTCGAATGTAAATCTATCAAGCTTATTAGTGCTAATATGACGATCATAGATGAAGACATTCTGTGCCGCGGTATTTATGCCCTCAATCATGCTTGATGTGCAGATCACCGTCTTAATTTCACGTCTGTTGAATAATGAAATCAGAAGTTGAGCAACGGCACGAGGTATTCTGCCATGGTGGATGCCAATTCCAAGCTTTACCGCCTCGCCTAGTGCCCATTCAGGATGAAAATTTTCTTTAAGCCACTCGCCAAGAGCATCACAAAAAGCCGAGCCTTGATGCAGGCGAGCGCTCATAAGATCATACGTCAGGAGGTATGCCGATCGTGGAGATCGCACATAGACAAGAGAACTCTCGTCGCCGACGCCACGCAGATCATTAATGAGTCTATCAGGCGTCGGTTGCCCATCAGTCCGATCGATAATATCTGCGGCGACGGGGCTAAACCTTGTCTTGATAAATTCAATATCTGGCCTAAACCTATCGGCATTTGGAACCCCGTCGATTGACGGTCCTAGAAAATATATTTGCTTGGCAGTTCTGCCATATTTCGCTAGTATTGCATTAAGTGCTAGCGACCTCTCGTCGTGGCGGTCAAGGTCAAGTTTATAGAATTCATCAATGACAAAGAGGTCAACAGCCTCTATGTCTTTCCGCTGCAGAAGACGTTCCTGCGTTCCAACGTATATAGCGCTAGAATGTGCTCTCGCTTCACCCGCAGTTGTTATTATCTGGTAATCGGTAAATTTACGAAGCAGTTTTCGCCGATACTCGTCAAGTAGCGCCAATGTCGGCACAACAGTGACAACGGTTTGCGGCTTTGATTGTGATATCAAAGCGTCGACAAGCAAACTCTTGCCAAAACTAGTCGGCGCAGACAAGATTACACTCCTGCCGCCAACTAATTTCCAGAATACATTTGCTTGTTCTATATGAAAAGTTATGCCCTTCATACCAGGAGCTTGCATCATGTTGAGAGCAAGCGTAATTACCCACGGGGTGCGCCTGAGCGCGGCGTGCGGCAGGCGACGGGCCTGGAGGTGCCCCGCCTCGCCACTTGCCGGGAGCCGGTATCACTGATTC
>NZ_JBAWTG010000086.1:0-19950 GCF_037106235.1 Methylobacterium nigriterrae
GTTTATCGTGCCGCTCTACCCGCTTGCGCCGGAGAACGATTGCTTGGTCGTGATCTCGTTCGTGCTCGGCGTCTATCGCGACGTCCTTGCGAGCCAGGGGCCATCCCGGCTTTTCCTCATGGGTGATTCCGCCGGCGGCGGCTTAGTACTCACCCTTGCCATGGAGGTCGTCTCAGCGGCATTGCCAAAGCCCGCTGGCTTGGTTCTCATCTCGCCCTGGCTGGATGTCACTATGACGGCGGCCACGCAGGAGGAGATTGAGCGCGTCGATCCCATGCTGATGCGCCCCGGCGTGCGGGCTGCGGGACGCTGGTACGCCGGCTCGCTGCCGACCAAAGACCCGCGCGTCAGCCCCCTCTTCGGCGAGACGGTTGAATTGCCGCCGATCCTGATGTTCTGCGGAACGCACGACATCCTCGTCGCCGATGCCCGACGCTTTGCTCTACGAGCCGAGGTCGAGGGAGCCGATGTCACGTACCACGAGGAGCCCGGGCTGATGCACGTGTACCCGCTCCTGTTCTTCCGGGAATCGCGCGAAGCGCAGGACGAGATCGCACGCTTCGTGTCTCGGCTTTCTGACGGTACGGCGTAGCAGGCCCGAAGGCTGCAATCCCGAATCCAGTCTTGGGAGGCAGCATCGACGTAGGGCACAACGATCTTCATAGCCGCCCTGCCCTCAGAACGACGATGAGCGAGGCAGTCGCAAGAATCGAGGCAGCTTCGATCTGAGCGTCAGCCTGCAGGATACAGGTGGGACAGGGGGTACTCGAAGGGACAATCCCCATCCGAGGTGATACCGGACAGGGTACAGGGTGGGACCGGCACCTCGCCAACAAGCTCCCGGTACCACCTGAACTCGCCCGTTTCCGCTCTGCGGTACCGCCTGTACCGCCTGTGCCCTACGGAATCAGTCAACGGGTCCAGCGAGTAAGCCATGCGGTGACCGGGTCGAAGACGTAGGCGGAGACGGAGGCTGCCCAGGCTCTCGCTCGGGAGGCGACCGACCGCTGCTCTCGGCGCCAGCGGGCCTCTTCCTCCGCGATTTGGCTCGCCAGGATCGCTGTCACGAAGGCGTCCTCCTGCTCCTTGCAAGCGTCGAGGGCGCTACGCTGGGCTGCTGCCCTGCTCTGCCCTGCCAGCTGACGAGCGTAGGACTGCCGCACGCAGTCGTGCCACTGCAACTCCAGGCTGGACAGAGACGGCTTGCCGACCTGCCCAGCCGCAGCACCCGCATCAGCGGCACTGTGGGACAGGCAGAGGGTGGCGGCCAAAGCGAGGCGGGATAGGGAACGCATGCGCTGAGGATTCGGCGAACGCCTAGGCACCGCAGGAACAAACCAGCAACACTGGCCGTCTCTGTCAGGCCGTTAAAGACCGCCCAGCGCAGATGTTGCGCAGGAGAGACACGCTTCAGGCCCTACTCGGGAGCCCCAGGCTCGTTCAGACACGATTGCTCTGCGCGCTGACAAGGCGTCCACGGGACCGGGGAGACGCAGCTCAGTAGACAGCCCGAGCTCGACCACACTCAGGCTTACTCGGTGATCAGAGCTTTGCAGAGCGCGGCGCGGCGGCCGAGTTGAACACCGCTCTGCAGCCGGGACTCAGCCTCAGCTTCTCCCGGCGCAGGCAGGCCGTGATGCCGGTAACGTTCGGGATCTCGCTGCTGCAGAGCCGCAGGACATCGGGCGTACACCCCTCGCGCTGTGCAGCCGTAGGCTCGGCTCGGCTGGCCATCGTGGGAACAAAGGCCGAGGCCGCCAAGCAGAGGCAGGAAAGGGGCAGACGCATGAGGATGACTGCCGAGTGAGAGGATGCCCGCGCCTCGATGTGCCGCTGCGCAATGACGAAGCCGCAGGGTCGGCGCGAAGGGTTAACGAGGGCTTAACAAGGCAGTTCGGTCGGCCAAAGCGGGGAATGCCGATGCCCTGGCAGTTCAAGCTCTGAGGACTCGGCGCGCAAGAGGGCTGACGCCGTTGAGAGTTCAAGAGCGGCGCCTATTCTTCCCGTCCTCGAGTGCAGGCGCGCGCCGTCGAGGGAGAAGGAAGCCATGGCGTTTTTCATCGGCATCGCTGGTCCCTGGATCGTCCTCATGCTCCTCGATCTGTTCTGGACGAAGCACAATCGTGAGCTGTCAGCAGCGCAGCCGCACCAAAGCTCGCAACGGCGCTTGGAGCACCTGCTTCAATGGCGTGACAAGGTTCACCGGCCGGTTCGGCAACTCTCACCATTCCCGCGCGTCACCCGTCCTGAAGCGGAGCTGCCTCCATCCGACAGCTATCTGTACCGCAGACCTGCCGAGTGACGCCCGAAGCCCGGTGGGCTCCCCGTCCGCCAGATAGGTCTTGATGCCTGAAGGCATCGCAATCTCGATGAGCGGCGCTGCTATCAAGTTACCGTAGAGCGTATCCGCCATCCGATGCTCGCCTTTCGCTGCACCGGAAGGGTCCGCACCGTGTTCCTGAGAGTTCATCGCTGATTCAAGCGCTGTCCGGTGCTGGGTGGTACAAGCGGTACAGGTGGTACTCCAAGGGGAGATCTTGGGCGCAGGCGGTACCGGAGAGGGTACAAGGTGGTACTGGCAGGTCGGGGACAGGGCCGGTACCACATCGTCCCGCCCCGGTACCGCCTGAGCTCGCCCGTTTCCGCTCTGCAGTACCCCTTGTACCGCCTGTACCACCCAGAAATGGGCCGGGAGCGGGGCGCTGCTTGCTCTGGAATGTTGACCGCTGCTCCGTTTTACGGGCCGCTCGCGCCATCACGAGCCGCTTTGGCTGTTCTGCGGTCGTCACAGCTCCTGCACGCTCAGCACTGAAGTGCCGCCGCTCGACGTTGAACGTCGCACTGCCTGCGCTGAACCGGCACGGCCTCGGGGGCATTGCTACCATGCACCGATGCATCGGGACGGAGGATATGCATGGGAGGCGGCATGGTTTGGGCCAGCATCATCGGCGGGATCCTCGCTGTGTCGCTGCTGTCCGCCATCGTGTTCACGTTTCGCCGCAGGCGCTCGCGCCGAGGCAAGGGCGAACCAAGCCTTGCTCAGGCTGCGAGGGAGTTCGCCAAACTGCGCTACCTCGGACCTAGCCGCTATCGTCGCCGCGGCTGATGTGACCTTGACGGGCTCAATCCCGCGCTCGGGCCGCCAGTCCCGGGATGAGATTAATGTCGGCTCAGTGCTTTAGGACGCTCTCGAAGCTCTCTTCCGGCAGCAGCTTGTTCGAGAAGCGCGCGAGGCGGCTGAGGCTCGGCTCGGCAAGACCGCCGGCATTCGCGTACGCCGCGAGCGCGAAGCTCACGAGCAACTCGGCCTCCTCGTGCGTTACCGCCCGGCTGCTCAGTACGCTTGCCGCGCCCCCCACGGCATGCACCGCCTCACGAAACGCAGGATCATCCTTCAGCTCCTCGAGGCGCGACGCCAGTGCTCTCTCCCAGCGATCTTGCCCTTCGTGGGACGCCGATCAGCCTTCTTCAGCCGAGGGCTCAATCTGCGCCCTCTCGGCGGCTGATTGTCGCCGAAGCGAAACAACGGCTCACAGTCTCGCGGAAGGCTTGGACATCCTCAGCCGAGAAGCGCTCGAGACGCTCCTCTAGCAGAGCCCGGCCCGCAACAGCGTCGGGGTGTTCCTCCACATCCGCTTCTGTAGGCGTATCGGTCTTCCCCATTGCAGGCAGCCCTCTGCCTCAGAGGCTCGCCGCACGGGCGGGCGCAGCCTGAGATCTGGCGCGACACGGCGTCGCGACAAGGTTGCCTCATTTGTGGCCCGGTTGGTTCCGCCCTGGTTCCGCGACTGCAAGCACGAAAAAGCCGCCCGACGGCGGCTCTTCGTAAGATGTTCATTTGGTTGGGAAATTTGGAGCGGGCGAAGGGATTCGAACCCTCGACCCCAACCTTGGCAAGGTTGTGCTCTACCCCTGAGCTACACCCGCTCTCTGCGGCGCCGCTGCGGGGCTCTCGGCCCCGGCGGCCCCGGACGGCGCTCTCTAAACACCATTCCGCCGGGCGTTGCAAGCGCTGAGTTTGCGCGCCCGGCCAACGGTGCCGTTTCGGTGCTGCCCCTACCAGGTGGGCGATTGCGCGAGGCCCTCGCGGATCTCGCGCAGGCGCGCGCGGGTGGCCCGCGTCGTCCCCTCCGGCAGCGCGTCGATGGGGAAGAAGCCGCAGGCCGCGATCTCGCGGTCGGCCGCCTTGGGCCGCAGCACCGTGAAGGCGGGGGCGATGTAGAGGGCGACGTGGTCGCGCGCCGAGGCGGCGGCGTTCCGGTAGAAGCCGTGCAGGCGCAGATCCGCCTCGGGCACGATCTCGGCCTCCTCCCGGAACTCCCGCAGCATCGCCTCGACGGCGTTCTCGCCGGGCTCGACGCCGCCGCCCGGCAGGTGCCAACCCGTCACGTAGGTGTGCTGCACGAGGCAGACGCGGCCCTGCCCGTCGATCGCGGCGCCGCGCACCCCGAGCGTCACGCCCCGGGCGGCGAGCGCGCCGAGGTGGAACAGGCGCCGCATCAGCGGCAGGTCCAGAGCCTTCACGTCGAGCCGCTTCCGGGCGATCAGGTCACCGCGAGCGCGATCTCGCCGAGCCCCTCCACGCTCGCCACCATGGTCTCGCCCCGCCGGACCGGGCCGACGCCGGAGGGCGTGCCGGTGAACAGGAGGTCGCCCGGCTGCAACTCGAAATAGGCCGAGAGATAGGCGACCTGCTCGGCCACCGACCAGATCATCTCGGACAGATCCCCGCTCTGGCGCGGCGCGCCGTCGACCGAGAGGCCGATCATCCCCCGATCCGGGTGCCCGATCACGGCGGCCCGGTGCAGGGGGCCGATCGGCGCGGAGGCGTCGGCCGCCTTGCCGAGGTCCCAGGGGCGGCGCAGCGCCTTGGCATCGTCCTGCAGGTCGCGCCGGGTCATGTCGAGGCCGACGGCGTAGCCGTAGACGTGGTCGAGGGCGCGCTCCACCGCGATGTCGCGCCCGCCCCGGCCCAACGCCGCCACCATCTCGACCTCGAAATGGTAGTTCTGCGTGCGCGGCGGGTACGGGTGCGGCACCGGGTCCGGCCCGCCCGCGATCTGCAGGGCGTCGGCGGGCTTCATGAAGAAGAAGGGCGGCTCGCGCTCGGGGTCCGCCCCCATCTCGCGGGCATGGGCCGCGTAGTTGCGCCCGACGCAGTAGACGCGGCGCACCGGGAACAGGTCGTCGCTGCCGACGATGGGCAGCGCGACGCGCGGCGGGTTCGGAATGACGGAGAGCATGGCGTCGCCTCGTGACCGCGGCCGGACGGGCATCGATCCGGTCGGGCGGGTTTTCCGCCCTGCAAAGATCCGGCCGTCTCGCTATGTAGGAGATGCCGGCGCCCGCGCCATCCCGTACGCCCGCACGCCCCTGATATCCACATCCGGCCCGAACCCGACATGACCGACCCGACGCCCGCCGACGACGCATTCCTGGCGATCCTGCGGGCGCGGCTCGGCGACGCGCACGTCCTGACCGAGCCCGCCGACATGGCGCCCCACCTCGAGGAGGCGCGCGGGCTCTACCGCGGCAGCGCCCGGGCCGTGGTGCGGCCGGCCGACGCCGGGGAGGTCGCCTTCGCGGTCCGGGTCTGCGCCGAGGCCCGGGTGCCGATCGTGCCGCAGGGCGGCAATACCGGCCTCGTCGGCGGGGGCGTGCCCCACGGCGGCATCGTGCTCTCGCTCGCCCGCCTCGCCCGCATCCGCGCCCTCGACCGGGTCGGCGCGACGCTGACCGTCGAGGCCGGCGCGATCCTGGCCGACGTGCAGCGGGCCGCCGACGAGGCCGGGATGCTGTTTCCGCTCTCGCTCGCCGCCGAGGGCTCCTGCCGGATCGGCGGCAACCTCGCCACCAACGCGGGCGGCACCGGCGTGCTCGCCTACGGCAATGCCCGCGACCTCGTGCTCGGCCTCGAGGTGGTGCTCGCCGACGGCCGGGTCTGGAACGGGCTCAAGGGCCTGCGCAAGAACAACGCCGGCTACGACCTGAAGCACCTGTTCCTGGGCTCGGAGGGCACGCTCGGGATCATCACGGCGGCGGTGCTGAAGCTGTTCCCGAAGCCGCTCTCGCGGGCGGTCGGCTTCGTCGGGCTCGCCTCGCCGCGGGCGGCGCTGCGGCTCCTCGAGGGCCTGCGCCGGGCGGCCGGCCCGAGCCTCACCGCCTTCGAGGTGATGCCGCGCTTCGGCCTCGAGATCGTGCTCGCCCACATGCCCGGCAGCGTGCGGCCGCTGGCCGACGCCCACGACACCTACGCGCTCGTCGAGTTCTCGAGCCCGCGCCCCGACGCCGCGGCGGGGGCGGAGCTCGAGGCGGCCCTCGCCGCGGCGATCGAGGACGGCACGGTCGAGGACGCCGCGATCGGCGCGAGCGAGGCGCAGAACGCCGCTCTTTGGGCGCTGCGCGAGAACCTGTCGGACGCGCAGAGATACGAGGGCGGCTCGATCAAGCACGACGTCTCGGTGCCGCTCGCCCGGCTCGCCGACTTCCTGGAGCAGGCCGAGGCCGCCTGCCTGGAGGCGATGCCGGGTCTGCGTCCCTGCGCCTTCGGGCATTTCGGGGACGGCAACATCCACTTCAACCTCAGCCAGCCGGTCGGCATGGACAGGGCGGAGTTCCTCGCCGCCTGGGCCCGCTTCAACCGCATCGTGCACGACATCGTGCAGCGGCTCGACGGCTCGATCGCCGCCGAGCACGGGATCGGGCTGATCAAGCGCGACGAGCTGCAGCATTACGGCGACCCGGTCGGGCTCGACCTGATGCGCCGGCTCAAGGCCGCCCTCGACCCGCAGGATCTGCTCAACCCCGGCAAGGTCGTGGCCCTGTCGGACAAGCCGCCGCCCGCTCTCCCGTGAATCTGGGTGCGATGCAACGCGGCGGCCTCCCGGCGCGTTAAGAAAACGCCGGTCACGGTTGCGCGAGCGGCGGGGCGCACGATGCTCCTCGCCATCGCGCGCAGAGGCGCGCGGCGTGCGGACGGCCGGCCACGAGGGTATTGTGCAATGCACAAATCCGGGTCAGGATGCTGCACTGCACGGCGCCGTCCGTCGGCTTCGGGCCGGCAGGGGCGCGGCGGGGCCAGGACGCGTGAGCGTGCGTTATCGAGACCTTAACGGCTTCCCGACAAAGCTCGGCATCGCGGCCGCGCGCTCGACCCTCCTGGGCGGGCGGCGCGCCGCCCGCATGAGCCGCCGCTCCGCCGATTGAACGATCGACACGAGGAGACGAAACCATGCCCATGTCCCAGGCCCGGGTGCCCACCGCGGAGGCCAGCCGCTACCTGCAGCAGCTCTGCCGGCACTGGAGCCACAAGTTCCCGGTCGAGAACACGGCCGATCACGGCACCGTGCCGTTCGGCGAGGATCGGGTCTGCACCTTCGACGCCGAGCCCGATGCTCTCCTGATGCGCGTCGCCACGAGCGACCCGGCCGGCCTCACCCGCCTGGAGAACGTGGTCTCCGACCACCTGATGCGCTTCGCCTTCCGGGAGAATCTCGGCGAGATCACCTGGTCGCGCGCCGCTTGAATCGGGCGCTCCCGCACCGATCTTGCCCCTAGGGCCGCCCTTGCGGTCTCCTCGGGTCCGCCTTGGGATCCCCTTGGGGGCCTTGGCCCCCGAACCGCTTTGCGAGGATCGGTGAGATGAACGTGCACGTGGAGCCGAGGACGGCCGGGTCGAGCTTCGCGGAGCGCCTCGACCGCCTGGCCGAGGTCGCGGTCCGGGTCGGTCTGAACCTGCAGCCGGGCCAGGAACTCGTGATGACGGCGCCCCTCGACGCGCTGCCGCTCTCCCGCGCCATCACCGAGCAGGCCTACCGCGCCGGCGCCTCCCTCGTCACCACCCTCTACGCGGACGACGCGGCGACGCTCGCCCGCTTCGCCCACGCGCCGGATGCGGCCTTCGACACGGCCGCGGGCTGGCTCTACGGCGGCATGGCCGAGGCCTTCCGCGGCGGCGCGGCCCGGCTCGCCATCAGCGGCGACGACCCCTCCCTGCTGGCGGGCCAGGATTCCGACCGGGTCGCCCGCGCCAACCGCGCCCGCTCCAAGGCCTACGTGCCGGCGCTCGAGCTCATCGCCAACTTCGCGACCAACTGGACCATCGTCTCGGCGGCGACGCCCGCCTGGGCTCGCACCGTCTTCCCGGACCTGCCCGAGGCGGACGCCGTCTCCCGCCTCTGGGAGGCGATCTTTTCGGCCTCACGCGTCGACGGCCCGGACCCGGTCGCCGCCTGGGCGGCCCACAACGCGGGCCTGCGCGCCCGCACGGAGGCGCTCAACGGCCACCGCTTCGCGGCGCTCCGCTTCCGCGGGCCCGGCACCGACCTGACGGTGGGCCTCGCCGACGACCACGAGTGGTGCGGCGGCGCCTCGACCTCCCGCAGCGGCATCCTGTGCAACGCCAACATCCCGACCGAGGAGGTCTTCACCACGCCCCACCGGGCGCGGGTCGAGGGATGCGTCGCCAGCACCAAGCCGCTCTCCTACCAGGGGACGCTGATCGACGGCATCCGGGTGCGCTTCGAGGGGGGGCGGATCGTGGAGGCCGAGGCGCGCACCGGCGGCGACGTGCTGGCGCGCGTGCTCGACACCGACGAGGGCGCCCGCCGCCTCGGCGAGGTCGCGCTGGTTCCCGCCTCCTCGGCGATCTCGGCCTCGGGCCTCCTGTTCTTCAACACCCTCTACGACGAGAACGCCGCGAGCCATATCGCGCTCGGCCAGGCCTACAGCAAGTGTTTTCGCGATGGCGGCGCGGCCTTCGGCGAGGCGGACCTCGCCGAGCGCGGCGCCAACCGCAGCCTCATCCACATCGACTGGATGATCGGCTCGGACCAGGTCGACGTCGACGGCCTGACCGCGGAGGGACGCGCGGTCCCGGTGATGCGGCGGGGCGAGTGGGTGTGAGGACCGGTGCCCGGGACCGGACCGGGTCCCTGCCCGCTCACAGCCCCGGCCCCTTGGCGGCCCCCCAGATGCGGCCCTGGCGGCTGCCGATGCTGCCCTGGACCACCACCACGTAGGAATCGGCCTCGCCCACATGGGCGGCCGCGCTGGGTGCCTCGAACCGGGCGGGCTGGCCGGTCCAGGCTCCGAGCCGGTGCAGGCCCCGCGCCACGTTGGCATAGATCACGACGCGGCCCTTGTTCTCGCCGCGCTCGATCGTGACGGGCCGTTGGCGCAGCACCGGGATCAGCCAGACGTCGGCCCCGGCGGCCGGGTCGGGATCGCCCCCGACCGTCACCACGATGCGGTCGCCCGTCTCCTCGCTCTCGACCGGCACGCGGAGCGCGTTGACCGCCCGCGCCTCGCGGATCATGCGCTCCAGCTGCGTCCGGTCGGAGCCCATCGCCGCGGCGGCGCCGTTGATCACCGCCTGCGGCGTGTAGACCTGGCGCTCGCCGCGGGCGCCGGCATAGGCGCGCTGGCGCTCCGTGAAGATGCCTTGGGCCAGGGTGTCCTTCCAGCCGAGATAATCCCAGTAGGTGACCGGGAACGTCAGCGCCAGGATGCCGGGCCGGCGCGCGAGGTCGCCGAGCACCTGGTCGGCGGGCGCGCAGACCGCGCAGCCCTGGCTCGTGTAGAGCTCGACCACGGCCCGGATCGGCTCGGCCGCCGCGGCCGGCCGGGCCGCCTGCAGGAGCGCCGGGACCAGGGCGGCGAGGAGGGCCACGCCCCGCAGGCGCGGCCGAGGAGGGACCCGCATCATCTCAGGAGAACGCGCGCTCGGGCCCGGCTGAGGTCGCCTCGGCTTGAGCCGCCGACGCGGCTTCCGGAGCGCCGCCGGCGGCCGCGGCCTGCAGCCCGGGGCGCGCTCCGGCCCCGGCCTTGGCCCCGGCCTTGGTCCCGGATTTGGCCTTCGGCAGCATGGCGGGGCGCCAGCGCCGGTGCATCCAGAGCCATTGGCCCGGATTCTCCCGCACCCATTGCTCGACCACCCGCGTCATCGCCTGCATGGCGCCCTGCACGTCGACCGCCCCGCTCGCGTCGCGGGGCAGGTCGAGGGGCGGGGTCAGCTCCAGCCGGAAGCGGGCCCCCGGCCGCCGGATCACCCGGGTCCCGTGCACGGGGCAATCGTAGTGCCGGGCGAGCTTGGCCAGCAGCGGGTTGACGAGGCAGGGCTGGCCGAAGAACTCCACCACGACCCCGCGGGTGAAGTGCTGGTCGATCAGCTGCCCGAGATGGCCGCCGCGCTCCACCACGCCCTGCATGGCGAAGGCGGCGCCGGGACCGGCCGCGGCGAGCCCGCCCATGGTCTCGCGGCGCACCTCCTGGACAAGGCGGGCGGCGGCCGGGTTGTTCGGCGGCCGGAACACCGCCGTGGTCTCGAGCCCGAACTTCGCCGCGCAGATCGCGGGCAATTCCCAGTTCGCGAGATGCGCCGAGAAGACGAGGCCCGGCCGCCCGTCGTCGCGCAGCGCGAAGAAGTGGTCGATCCCCGCGACCTCCATGCGCTGGGTCGCGGTGATCGCGGGGTCGTAGTCGAACAGGGTGGCGAGATGGGCGTATTCGGCGCCCGTCCGGCCGAGATTGTCCCAGGCCTCGCGCGCGAGCGCCTCGATGCGCGCCGCGTCGAGGTCCGGGAAGGCGGCGCGAAGGTTGGCGAGCGCGGTGCGGTGGGCGGGGAGCCGGGGCCCGAGCACCCGGAACAGGGCGCCGCCGAGATCGCTCGCCCGCTCGGCCCCGAGCGACCGGGCGAGGAGGAACAGGCCGCGGATCAGCGGGATCATCGCGAGCCCCGCCAGCCGCGGCAGGTTGCGTTTCAGGATCAGGGCGAGGCGCAGCAACGGGATTCCTCGGGGAAGCGGCGTCTCGGCAACGCGGTCCTACCCCTCGCTTAGATCATTTCCGCGCGCGAGGGGAGACTGCATCAGAGCGTCACCAGGATCTTGCCGAAGACCTTGCGGGATTCGAGCCTCTCCAGGCCTTTCGCGAAGTCGGCGAGCGGATAAACCGTGTCGACGACGGGGCATAGTCCATCGGCCATCTTGGCCAGCGAATCGCGGATGTTGCGGATCGAGCATCCGAACGAGCCGGTGATGCGGTATTGCTGCTGGAAGAGCTGCATCAGGTTCATGGTGGTCGAGACGCCCGAGGTCGAGCCGCAGGTGACGAGCCGCCCGCCCCGCTTGAGGCAGAGGAGGGAGCCGTTCCAGGTGTCGGGCCCGACATGCTCGAACACGACGTCGACCCCCTTGCGCCTCGTCAGCCGGCGCACCTCGCCCTCGAAGCGCTCGGTCCGGTAGTTGATGACGTGGTCGGCCCCGAGCGCGGCGGCCCTGGCGCCCTTCTCGTCGTCGCCGACCGTGGTGAAGACCGTGCAGCCGATCGCCTTCGCCATCCGGATCGCGGCGGTGCCGATCCCCGAGCCGCCCGCATGGACCAGGATGCTCTCGCCCGGCTCGAGCCGGGCGTTGTCGAACAGCATGTGCTGCACCGTGCCGAAGGCGACCGGCGCGCAGGCCGCGTCGGTGAAGCCGACGCCGTCCGGCACCGGCACGACGAGGCGGGCCGGCATCGTCACGAACTCGCGGGCGAAGCCGTCGATGTGAAAGCCCATCACGCCGGCGACCTCCTCGCAGAGGTTGTCGCGCCCCTCGCGGCAGGCCCGGCAATGCCCGCAGGTCCGCGCCCCGTACATCGCGACCGGATCACCGACGGCCAAGCCCTCGACCCCCTCGCCGAGTTCCGCGACCTCGCCCGCAGCCTCGGCCCCGACCGTGAGCGGAAGCCGCCGCTTGGCAAACGCCATGCCGCGGAAGCCCCAGACGTCGATGAAGTTCAGGCCCACCGCGCGCACCCGCACCCGCACCTCGCCGGGCCCGGGCGGCGGCGGCGCCTCGACCTCGGTCAGGCGCAGGTCTCGGTCGCCGAAGAGCTGGAGGGCTTGCATCATCTTGGTTCCGGTTGGCGCGGGGACCCGGGCATGGCCTGACCGGCCGGCCCGGAGGCTCCGTACAGGATGCCGTCGAGGCGCGCACGCACGGCGTTCCGGTCGACCTCGGACAGGCGGCCGATCGGCCGGCCGATCTGGCCGAAAGCCAGGGTGAAGAGCTTCCAGCGGACGACGGACCGGTGCTGAAGGCCCGCCGCCGCGAGGTCGGTGATCGCGATATCGCTCGGCCAATGGCTGCCGGCGCCCGTGGTGATCATGGCGGCGATCCGGGCCCGTGCGCGGCGTTGAAGGCGTCGGCGGACAGGACGAGGATCGGTCGCGGCTTGCGTCGGGGCAGATCGAGGAAGGGAAACAGGGCCGTCAGGACGTCGAAGCGGTCATAGCCCATCGTAGGCCGCCGCATCCTCGGGGCTGTTCCACTCGCTCAGGTTCGCCGACAGCGAGAGGAGATAGGGATCGACCGGGCCGGATTCCGGCTCCACCGTGATCATCGCGCCGCGGCGGGTCTGGATGGCCCTCCAGAACTCGGCGAAGGCCGGCTCCGGCTTGACGCCGTCCGTTGGACGACCGTCCCGCCCGTCGCGCATCTTGCGGAACCGGACCGGCCGGCCCTCGATCCGAAGCACGATAGCGTCGTCGGCCGGCAACGCGCGGATCCTGCTCGCCAGTTCGGGATCGCCCTCGATGTGCCGCGCCCACACCACGTCGTCCCGGATGATCATCGTCGCCATCGCGCAAGCCTCCGCCCGATACCTACGCAGGAGCGGGCCGGGCTTCAACCGCCCTTACTCCGGCGCGAGATAGCGCCGGCGGGCCCAGCCCACGCTGCGGCCGAACTTGACGCGGCACCAGGTGGTGCGGCTCGGCGTGTCGTTGGTGCAGCCGAAGCCGAGGAGGCGGCGCCCGACCGGGATCTCGCCGACCACCGCGGCCGCCGCGTCGGGCTCCTCGCGGATGCTCAGCGCCTCGCCGCGCGGCAGGCCGTCGACCCGGAACGGCTCGGGCTCGGCGCGCGCCGGCGAGGCGGCGAGCAGGGCGGGGATGAGGGCGAGGATCGCGGGGACCTGGCGGAAGGGGAGCGTCATCGTCGGTCTCAGGAGCGGTGCACGCCCATCATGGCGGTGAGCCCGCCGTCGACCGGCAGGACCGCGCCCGTGATGTAGGCGGCGCCCTCCCCCATCAGGAAGGCGGCGAGCGCCGCGACTTCCTCGGGCCTCGCGAAGCGGCCGGCCGGGATCTGCCGCTCCATGCCCTCGCGGTGGGCGGCGTAGGGGGCCATCATGTCGGTGTCGATGAAGCCCGGCGCGATCACGTTGACGGTGACGCCGCGCCTGGCCGACTCGATGGCGAGCGTCCGGCAATAGGCGATCAGCGCCCCCTTCGAGGCGGCGTAGGCGGCGTTGCCGGGATTGGCCCGCAGGGCCGCCACCGATCCGATCGCCACGATGCGGCCGGAGCGCGCCCGGATCATGCCCCGCGCCAGCGCCTTGGCGAGTCGCGTCAGCGACCAGAAGTTCACCTGCATGGCCGCTTCCGCCCGCTCCTGCGACAGCATCGCGGCGAGCGCGTCGGCCGATTGCCCGGCATTGTGGACGAGCCCGTGCCAGGATTCGCCCTCGATCGCCTCGCAGAAGGCCTCGAGCGCCGCGCGGTCCGACAGGTCGAGGGGATGCGCCGCGATCCGGCGCCCGGGATGGGCCGCCGCGAGCTCGGCCGCCAGCGCCTCGGCCTTCG
This sequence comes from Methylobacterium nigriterrae, assembly GCF_037106235.1. Classification (NCBI taxonomy): domain Bacteria; kingdom Pseudomonadati; phylum Pseudomonadota; class Alphaproteobacteria; order Hyphomicrobiales; family Methylobacteriaceae; genus Methylobacterium; species Methylobacterium nigriterrae. The sequence goes on from NZ_JBAWTG010000086.1 coordinate 13,628, forward strand.
CGGCCGACGAGCGGTAGGTGAAGTCGACGTCGTGGCCGGCGCCCGCGAGCGCTCGCACGATCGCGGCGCCGAGCCCGGAGGCGCCCCCTGTGACGAGGACGCAGCCCTTGGCGGACGGCGCGCTCATGCGGGTTCGGAGCCGAGCACCAGGCAGGTGTTCTGCCCGCCGAAGCCGAAGGAGTTCGACAGCACCCGCTCCACCCGCGCGTCGCGGGCCTCGGCCACCACGTCGAGCGGGATGGCGGGGTCGGGGATCGCGTAGTTGATGGTCGGGGGGATGCGCCCGTGCCGGATCGTCAGGAGCGAGATCACGGCCTCGATGGCGCCGGCCGCCGTGAGCGTGTGGCCGATCATCGACTTGTTCGAGGAGATCGGCACCGCGCCCATGCGCTCGCCGAACACGGCCATGCAGCCCAAAGCCTCCATCTTGTCGTTCTCCGGCGTCGAGGTGCCGTGGGCGTTGATCGTGTCGATGCCCTCCGGCCCCAATCCCGCATCGTCGAGCGCCCCCCGGATCGCCGCGATGATCGGTGCGCCGTCGGGGCTCGAGCGGGTGCGGTGGAAGCCGTCGCCCTTCTCGCCGCAGCCGAGCACGTAGCCGAGGATCGTCGCGCCGCGCGCCCGCGCCGACTGGGCGTCCTCCAGCACGAGGGCGGCGGCGCCCTCGCCCATCACGAAGCCGTCGCGGTTCTTGGAGAAGGGCTTCGAGGCCGCGTCCGGCAGCGCGTTCTGGGTCGAGAGGGCGGAGAGGAGCGAGAAGCGGATCAGCGATTCGGAGTTCACCGAGCCGTCCGTGCCGATGCAGAGCGCGGCCGTCATCTCGCCGCGCCGGATCGCCTCGACGCCGAGCTGGATCGCGGTGGCGCCGGACGAGCAGGCGGTCGAGAGCGAGATCGGCGAGCCCTTGGTGCCGAAGCGGTCGGCGATGCGGTCGGCCACGGTACCGAAGATGAAGAGGTCGTGCCAGGCGTCGAACCGGCGGCTCGCGGCCGCCCGCTGGAGGCCCGCATAGGTCACGGCGTCGGCGCCGCCCGCGGCCTCGGCGAGCGCCTGCCGCTGCGGCCATTCCATCTCGACGGGGGGCACCGCGATGAACAGCGCGCCGGGGAAATCGCCCGCGCGCCCGAGCCCCGCCTGCGCCACCGCCTCCTCGGCGGCGGTGGCGGCGAAGCGCTCGGACAGGGCGGGCGCCACGATCGGATCGGCCTCGAGGAAGTCGACGGTGCCGGCGATGGTGGTGCGCAGCCCCTCGGTGGGGAAGCGCGCGATGGCGTGGATGCCCGAGCGCCCGGCGGTCAGCGCCGCCCAGTTCTCCGCCTGGCCCCGGCCGAGGGAGGTGACGAGGCCGATGCCGGTGACGGCGACGAGGGGGCGGCCTTTCGCGTCGCGGTTGAGATGAGCTGTCATGGAGGCCGTCTTAACCCGAAAACCCGTTGGCCGCTGCGCTTTTCCCCTGCCGGCGAGGAGGGCGAGGGACCCTACGCCCCGAACACCCGCACCACGCCCTCGCCGCGGCGGTGGCCGACCGCCGTGACGGCGATCTCCGGGAGGCCGCGCTCGGCCACGAGCCCGGCCGCGAGCGCCGCGCCGAAGGGGGCCGTGACCTCGAGCCCGTGGCCGATCACGTCGCCGAGCGCCGTCACGGGCGCGCCGGGCGCGAGCCGTGCGAGCGCCGCCCGCTCCTCCTGCGTGATCGGCGCGACGCCGGTCGCGCCCGAGAGGACGGCGCCGGGCCGCGCGATCCCCGCCCGGGCCCAGAGCTCGGCGAGGCTCGCCCCGACGCTGCCGGGCTCGCGCCGGGTGCGGTCGCTCGCCACCGGCCCGATCCGGGCCAGCGCCCGCGCGCCCCGCGCCGCGGCGGAATCGGCCGCCTCCAGCACCAGGAAGGCGGCGCAGCTGCCGAGGATGAAGCCGGCCCCGCTCCCGGCCTCCCGCTCGAAGACGGGGCGGTAATCGGGCTTCCTCAGGAAGCCGCCCATCTCGTGGATCACCATCACGTCGGGCCGCTCGGCGCTGTAGGAGCCGCCGACCAGCATCGCGTCGATCTGGTTCGAGGCGATCCGGGCCTGCGCGATGCGAAGCGCATCGATGCCCGCCGCCTCCTCGCCCATGAAGGTGCGCGACGCCCCCGTGACCCCGTGCACGATCGCGATGTTGCCGGCGAGCAGGTTCGAGAGCTGCGCCAGGAAGAGTGTCGGGCGCAGGTCGTTCTGCAGGCGCTCGTTGAGGTAGGCGCCCGGATCGGACGCGTCGCGCAGGCCGGTCAGGATCGCGCCGTCGACCGCGTAGTCGCGCTCGCCGCCGCCCGCCGCCACCACGAGATGGAGGTCCGCCTTGAAGGCCGCGTCGCCCTTCACGCCCGCGGAATCGAGCGCGAGACCCGCCGCGTAGACGCCGAGGCGCTGCCAGGCCTCCATCTGGCGCTGGTCCGACTTCTTCGGGATCTGCCCGTCGAGGCTGAGCGCGGGCGCCGGGTGCACCGGGTAGGGCGCGAAGGTCTCGGCATCGGTGCGGGGGCCCGCGCCGGAGGAGAGCGCCTCGAGATGGGCCTGCAACCCCTCGCCCGCGCAGGAGACGAGGCCGAGCCCGGTGACGACGACGTCGCGCCCGCTCACGGCCGTGCTCCGGGCGCGGGGCCGATCTCCAGCCCGATCTTGCTCGCCCGCTCGCGCATCGGCGCGTCGAGTCCGGGCGGGAACGGCATGGTGCGGAAGCGCAGCTCGGCATCCGCCAGCGCCTTGCCGTCGTGGCGGATCGCCGCCCGCGTCACCGCGTAGCCCGAGCCGTCATGCTCCAGGATCGCCGTGACGTGGAGCATCGCGCCCGGCCCGACGAAGGAGCGGAAGCGCGCCTTGTCGACCGCCATCAGGAACGGCATCTGGGTGAAGCCGAGATGGGCCAGCACCAGGTAGCCGGACGCCTGCGCCATGGTCTCGGTCAGCAGCACGCCCGGCACCAGCGGATGGCCGGGAAAGTGCCCCTCGAAGACGGGGCTCGCGGTGGGCACCTGGGCCAGCGCCTCGATCCGGCCGGCCTCGCGGTCGAGGCTCACGATGGAATCGATCATCTCGAAATATTCGAGGCGCATGGCGGCTTTGTCGGCTGGCGCGTCAGGCCTTGGCGGCCTTCTCGGCCACCAGGGCGTCGATGCGCGCGCAGAGGTTCTTCAGCACGAAGTACTCCTCGGCCGGGACCTTGCCCTCGTTGACCTCCTGGGTCCAGCGCTCGAGCGGCAGCTTGATGCCGAAGGCCTTGTCGACCGCGAAGGCGATGTCGAGGAAGGCCAGCGAATCGATGCCGAGATCGTCGATGGCGTGGCTCTCGGGCGTGATCTTGTCGCGCGGGATGTCGGCGGTGTCCGCGATGATGTCGGCCACCCGGTCGAAGGTGTCGGTCGTGCCGGTGATGGGCTGGTCAGACATGCGTTCTCGCCGTTTCTTGAAGTCTTGGCCGGGCGGGAAGCGCGCGTCTCCCGCGACCGGGCGCAGGCGGCCCGGCGCCCCCCGGGATCCTGCGCGCGTCAAGCGACCGCGCAGGCGGTCCTCACGTTGGCGGCGACCTCTACACGAGGGGGTCCGGCCCGGCAACCGTGCCGGTTCGGGCCCGCCTGCCCGCCCGCGCCGCCCGTTTCGCGCCGCGGGGCAGCTACCGGATCGATGCGCCGCACTCTAGATGAGCGCGCGAGACGGCGGAGGCGCGAGGACGCTCACGATGGACCCGAGACTGCGCGCCGCCAACGATCCCGGCCCCGCGACGGCCCGCCAGCAGAGCGCGGCCCGGGTCGCGCTCGTGCTGGCGCTCGTCGCCCTCGGGCTCTGGATCCTGCAGGGCTTCCTGCCGGCCCTTGTCTGGGCGGTGATCCTCGCCATCGCGCTGGGGCGCCTGTACGACCGGGCCGAGCGGCGCTGGCCGCCGGGGCGGCACGACATCCTCTTGCCCGCCCTGTTCACGCTCCTCGTCGCCCTGGTCTTCCTCGCGCCGCTCGTGGTGCTCGGGGTCCAGGCGGCGCGCGAGGCGCACGAGGTGCTCGACTTCGTACGCTCGGCCGAGCGGACCGGTATCCCGGCCCCCGACTTCCTGCAGCACCTGCCCTTCGGCGCCGCCCAGGCCACGGCCTGGTGGACCGCGACCCTGAGCCACCCGGAGGCCGGTTCCGAGATCCTGCACCGGCTCGACAATTCCTCGGTGATCGGGCTCTCGCGCAACCTCGGCCGGGAGGTGGTGCGGCGCGTCGTGCTGTTCGGCTTCAGCCTCGTCGCCCTGTTCTTCCTGTTCCGGGATCGCCGCGCCGTCGTCGCGCAGGTGCTCACCGCCTGCGACCGGCTGTTCGGCCCGCGCGGCGAGCGGGTCGCCCGGCAGATGGTCGCCTCCGTGCATGGCACGGTGAACGGCCTCGTCCTCGTCGGCCTCGGCGAGGGCGCGCTGCTCGGGGGCGTCTACTTCTTCGCCGGCGTGCCGCACCCGGTCCTGCTCGGGGCGCTGACGGCGGTGGCGGCCATGATCCCGTTCGGCGCGCCGCTCGTCTTCGGCGTCGCGGCCGTGCTGCTGCTCGCGCAGGGCGCGGTCGCGGCGGCCCTGGTGGTGGCGGCGGCGGGCCTCGTCGTGACCTTCGTGGCCGACCACTTCGTGCGGCCCGCGCTGATCGGCGGCACCACGCAGCTGCCCTTCCTGTGGGTGCTGCTCGGCATCCTCGGCGGCGTCGAGACCTTCGGGCTGCTCGGCCTGTTCCTCGGCCCGGCCGTGATGGCGGCCCTGGTGCTGCTGTGGCGGGAATTCACCGAAGGGCCCGGGCAGCGGCCGGCGGCGTGAGGCCGGCCTCGCCGCCGGCCGGTCCCGCGAGCCCCCGGGACCGGCGGGCGGTCGATCACATCGGCGGGGTCAGCCCGTTCTTGCCGACCGCCACGAGCTTGCCGTCGAGCTTCGACCCGTCCTTGGCCGCTACCACGAAGATCTTGGAGCCGGGCTTCAGGATCGCCTGGTCGGCCGGCTCGAAGGCGACGATCGGGGCCTGCGGCGGCACCGCGATCTGCTTCGCGCCCTCCTTGTCGTAGGTGACGGTGAGCACCTTCTCGCCGCTCGCGCCGCTCGACTTGGCGACCGTGCCGTTCGTCATGGCGCTCTTCACCTTCGGTCCGGCCGAGGATTCCGTCTTCACGGTGCCGTTCGTCATGGCGCTCTTCACCTTCGCGCCGCCGGAGGCGGTGTGGTCGGTGATCGCGTCCCAGGCGTAGTGGCCCTCGCCGGTGCCGCGCATGGAATCGGGGAAGATCACGACCTCGAGCGCCGTCATCGGGTTCTCGCCCTTGGTGGCGGTGCCGATGAAGACGCCGTCCTTGATGGCGTCGAGGCTCGACCTCACGACCCAGACATACTTGGCGCCGCCGAGCTGCACCGTCTCGGACGCGCCGTCGCTGGTCTTGATCGTGACCGCGCCGGCCTCGGCGGATTCGACCGTGCCGCGCACGCGCTGCAGTTCCGGCGCCGCCTGGGCGGCACCCGTCAGGGCCAGAAGGCCGGCGGCGGCGAGGGTGATGCGCTTCATCGATGTCTCCCGTATTGGACGCGGCGGGAGATGGCGCGCGCCCGGCCGAGGACAAGATTGCGCACAATCACGTGAGGCTCCGCGGGATCCCGGCCCACCATCGGACCGCCTGAGACTCCCGCGCGGGAGGGGGCCGGGCCGGTCCGGGTCCGCCCTATACTGGCGGGACATGCCCGGGGGACCCGCCTTGCCGTCGATCAGCCTCACCCGCCTGCGCCTGCGTTCCTGGCGCTTCCTTCCCGGCTTCCTGCCGCTGACCCTGCGCTCCGCCCGGCAGGCCGAGGGCGCGCCGGGCTTCCTCGACAGCGCGATCCTCGCCGAGCCCGTCCGCCTCACCTTCTGGACGCTGACCGCCTGGAGGGACGAGGCGGCGATGCGGGCCTACATGCTGGCGGGCCCGCACCGGGCGGCGATGCCGCGCCTTCTCGACTGGTGCGACGAGGCGGCGGTGACCCGCTGGGAGACGGGCGAGGCCGCCCTGCCCGGCTGGGCGGAGGCCGACCGGCGCCTGCGGGAGACGGGGCGCCCCTCGAAGGTCCGCCACCCGAGCCCGGCCCATGCCGGCCTGCGGCACGCGCCGCCCTCCGGCACGGCGGGCCGGCGTCTGCGGCCGAGGGCTTGAGCGCCGGGCCGCACGGCCTGCGGCTTCCCCGGCGCCGGACTGTCGAGCGCGGGTCCCCTCTCCCGTGCGGGAGAGGGACGGGGTGAGGGGTGCGACCTCTCCGGATGCGTCGCACCCCACACCCCCTCCGCGTGCCGCGGACGCGACCACTCCCCCACG
>NZ_JBAWTG010000087.1:0-19595 GCF_037106235.1 Methylobacterium nigriterrae
GAACTCCGGCGTGAACGTTCGTTTCGTTGTCCCCATCAGACACCTTCCAGCCCCCATGGGAGCGTAGCAGAGGTGTCCACTCATTCAGAGGAGGATCAGCCAACAGATCGGTGAGCGTCATGACTTCGAGCGGGCCGTCCCAGTCGGCCACATCGGGGAAGTGCCGCCGCCAGGGCAGCACCTCGTCTGCTGCACTTCTGTCTGAGACCCGATCTGCACCTTCCGCCATATCCAACTCCGCCTGCGCAGAGATCCTTGGTTCTACGTCAGCCGTCTATCGTCTTCAGCGGTGAGCGGCAGACATCGCGACGAGCGGGCAGCCGCCCTCGTTGAGCGGCCGGAAAGCCTCCCTGCCGGGGATGGTGGCCAGCACTTTGTAGAGGTCCCATTCGCCCGTCGACTCGGCGGGGGGCTTCACCTCGAACAGGTACATGTCGTGGATCTTGCGCCCGTCCGGCCGGATCTCGCCCTTGCCGAAGAGCGGGTCGTCGGTCGGCAACTCCTTCATCTTGGCAACTACCGCCGCACCGTCCTTCGGTGAGGCCACCGCCTCGACCGCCTTCAGGTAATGCAGGGCACTGGCGTAGACCCCAGCCTGATAGGCCGTCGGCTTCCTGCCACCGAACCGCCTGGAGAAGCGGTCCGAGAAGCTGCGGGTCGCGTCGTTCAGGTCCCAGTAGAAGGCTTCCGTCAGCACGAGCCCCTGGGCCACGGCCGGGCCGAGCGCATGGATCTCAGCCAAGGAAATCAGCAGGGCCGCCAGTGCCTGCCCGCTCTGCCGAATGCCGAACTCACCTGCCTGTTTGATCGCGCTGGCCGTATCCCGTCCAGCATTGGCCAGCCCAATGACCTTCGCCTTCGAGGCCTGCGCCTGCAGCAGGAACGAGGAGAAATCGGAGTTCGGGAAGGGCGCTCTGACCGACCCCACGACCCTGCCGCCGCTTTTCTCGACGACGGCCGTGGTGTCGTGCTGGAGCACATAGCCGAAGGTGTAGTCGGCGGTGATGAAGAACCAGGTGTCGCCGCCGCGCTTGACCATCGCGCTGCCGGTGCCGTTGGCGAGGGCGACCGTGTCATAGGTCCAGTGCAGGGTGTTGGGCGTGCATTGCGAGCCGGTGAGGTCGGCCGTGCCAGCGCTAGAGGCGACGAAGACCTTGTTCTTGTCGCGCGTGATCTGGTTGACGGCCAACGCAGCGGAGGACGGCGGCAGGTCGAAGATCGCGTCGACCCCATCGCGATCATACCATTGTCGAGCGATGGCGGCGGCGACATCCGGTTTGTTCTGGTGGTCGGCGGAGACGACCTGAACCGAGAGGCCGTGTCTCGACGACGTAAAGTCCTCGGCCGCCATGCGCGCGGCCAGAACTGAGCCGGCACCTCCGGAGTCAGAGTAGACGCCGGAGCTATCGTTCAGCACGCCAATCTTAACGGCTGTCTGGGATGCGGCTGCTTCAGTCAGGAAGGCAATCACAGCAACAACAAGGATAAGCTGCCTCAACATTTTGGCACCCGTGGTCACCTTGTTGAAGAGGTTGTGACAGTGAAGAGGCGCTGTCCAGTCCGGGAAGTTTCACTGCTTGGAACCGCACGATTATTACTGGTGCCGCGCATGACGAACATGCCTTCTGGTGTCGATCTGTCCGCTAGGGCATGCCCATGCGGACAGCAGGGATTGACCGAGAAACTCTGTCCGTAAGGCTAGGATCCGGTCAGCGGATAACGGTCCTTACCAACAACACCCCAAAGACCTACTGAAGCGCGCTTCGCCCGGCCGGATTGGCTGTCTAGAAAACGACGGGAAACCATGCACGCCGTTTGCGTCCTGCCCGGCGCCCTGGCCCCTTGAGCATCCATGTCAGGAAACCCTGTTGGGAAATCAATTGTCCGGAATACGCTTGCGGTCGGACATTCCTCACACGCGTCGTGAGGGGCTGGCTCGGGTCACTCTGAGGCCTTCCCTTGAGCCGCGCCGAACGTCCGCTTCCCCATACCCTTCCGCCCCGAATTGAACGGGCCGCTCACGCCAATCTCGGTTGTTCCGGTTAGTGCTCCCAAGCCTAAGGAAAAGGGCCGGGGACCCATCGGGCAGTATACCCTCTGGCCCTCGAATTTAGTGCGGTGCCTGCGACGGGAACGAGGATAAACTTACGCGCTCGCTCTGCGCTCAACCACACACTATCCCTGCCGACGCTGCTCCGACCTACTGACGCATACTCGCCCGTGATCCCGCGGTACCGCGTCGCCAAGCCAACCTGATCGTCAGCATGAGCGTGTAGGCTACACGGCCGACCCACAGTTGCTGATAGTGCTCGGGGTTGAGCGCAGATACTCACCCACGGTCGCGACGCTCCACAGGACTCAGTAGTCGCTCATCGAGCGCGGCAGCCGCCGTGCTATCGCCGCGCCTCTGATAGAGGAGCAAGGGTCTGCAGCGCATTGTGCCGCCAAGGCGCTGGACGTCAGTGAGACCACCAATTCCGGTTCAGCGCGGCGCCGCCCGGACGCGCCATGATCGGCCGCTTCGCGCCATTTCCGGACCCTGGCTCTAGGCCGGAAAGCGGACCTTCGGCTTTGTGCCCATCTCGGTCGGCCAAACCAATCCGCTCCGAGCTTCAAAACGGCCCTCAGCGAGACGGACGAACCATCAAATCACCTGAAGCTGGGTGCCGGAGGCCCCGTTCAGCAGGCGCCGCAGATGGAAGCCGGCCAATGTGTCGTCCGGTCGTGTCCCGACCAGGGCCGCGAATGCCGGCATGGCGGCGGCATCGCCGGCCTCAAGCTTGGCGAACGCCTCCTGATAGCGGCTCAGCGTTAGCTCGTCGTAGGCTGCCACGGTTAGCGGTTCGAAGGCGCGTAGCGCCTCCTGTTTGCCGCGCAGGACGAGATCGCCGACGGGTCGGCCGCGGAACCGGTCGGTGCGCAGCACGACCTGGGCGCTCACGCAGATCCGCGTCCCGAGGTACTTGTTCGCGCCTTCCAGGCGCGCCGCCGTGTTGATGGTGTCCCCATAGGCCGTGTAGTCGAAGAAGCGGTTACCGCCGAAGTTGCCGACGATCGCGGGTCCCGCGTGTACGCCGATGCGCGTCTCACCTACCTCGATCCCTCTCGCCCGCCAGCGCACACGGAATGCCTCGGCAGTCTCGTCGAGGGCCAGGGCGCAGGCGACCGCTCGGGCGCCATGGTCCGGCTGGTCCCCCGGAGCACCAAACAGAACGTGGATCGCATCGCCGACGATCTTGGCCACCGTCCCCTCGTGCAGGAAGACGATGTCGGTCATCGCCGAGAGATAGTCGTTCAGGATGTCAGCGAGCCGGGCCGGATCGACGCTCTCGACCAGCGACGTGAAGCCTGCGATGTCAGTGAACAGCGAGGCCACCTCGCGCCGCACCCCACCCAGTTCGAGCCCCGACGGATCGGATGCGAGCCGCTCGGCGAGATTGGGTGAGAAGTAGCGCGAGAGCGAGGCATGCGCGCGCTCGGCAAGCACTTGGCGGCGGCGGCTCTCGCGCAGGGCCGCAACGTGGCGCAGCGTCCGCTCGATCGTCGTCTCGAGGTCGGCGAAGTCGATCGGCTTCGTGAGGAAGTCGAAGGCGCCGCGGTTCATGGCTGTACGGATATTGGCCATGTCGCCGTAGGCCGAGACGATGATGGTCGAGGGCTTATCGTCCGCCTCTTGGAGTTTGGCCAGCAGCGTCAGCCCGTCCATACGCGGCATGTTGATGTCCGACACAATCATGTCGATGTCCGCATGCTCAGCCACTAAGGCGAGCGCCTCGTGCCCGTCCTGCGCGAACAAAAAATGGACGAGCCCATCTCGAATCTGGCGCCGAAACTTCTGGACGACGAGGACTTCGAGGTCAGGTTCGTCGTCGACGACGAGGATCTTTGCGCGTGGGGTCTCGACGCTCATGCGGTCCCCGCGAACGCGGCGAGACGTGCGTCGATCTCGGCGCGCAAGGCGTCGAAGTCGATTGGCTTCGTCAGGAGGCCCGCGGCCCCGCCAGCAATAGCCTTCTCGCGCGTCTGCGCGTCGCCGTAGGCGGTGATCATGATGACCGGCACGTCGGGGCGAGCGGCGCGCACGATCGGCAGCAGCTCCAAGCCAGACATACCCGGCATATTGATGTCGGAGAAAATCAAGATCAGGCTCGCCCCGGCCGAGGCGGTGACATGCTGCAGAGCCTCTAGAGCCTCTGTCGCGGACTGGGCGAAGGCCATTGCGAAGCAGCCGTTCCGCAGCTCCCGCCGGAACTGCTGACGGAATAGGTCTGTGACATCGGGTTCGTCGTCCACAACCAGGATGAGAACAGTCATGCGAGCCCCTCTGGCTGGTCAGGCCGTGCATCGCGGGGCAGCACGATCGTGAACGCGCTGAACCGACCCGCTTGGGTATCGACGTCGATCGTGCCGCCGTGCTGCTTCACGACGATATCGTGGCTCAACGACAGGCCGAGGCCCGTGCCTTCGCCAGCGGGCTTAGTGGTGAAGAACGGGTCGAACATCTTCGCCCGAATTTCGTCCGGAATGCCGGTGCCGTTGTCCCACACCCGGATCTCCACATGATCGCCGCGATCGCGCGTTGCAACGGTGAGTGTTGGCTCGTAGCCTGGCTCCGTGCACTCGGCCTGCCGCTTGGCGGTGGCATAAAACCCGTTCCCGATCAGGTTGAGAAGCACCCGGCTCACTTCTTGCGGGTAGAGTTCGGCGGTCCCCGTGGCGGGGTCGAGGTCTCGAGCGAGCGTGACGTTGAAGCCCGGCTTCTCGGCGCGGGCGCCATGGTAGGCGAGATGTAGGCTCTCCTCGACCAAAGCGTTGACGTCGATGAGCCGGCGCTCACCTGAGCCGCTGCGCGAGTGAAGGAGCATGTTCCTGACGATGGAGTCGGCGCGCTTGCCGTGCTGCAGAACCTTGGCGAGGTTGCTCTTGAGCAGGGCAGCGACCTCGTCGACCTCCGCGTGGGTTTTCGCGTCGAGAGGCACAGACTGGAGCACCTCGCGCAGCTCGTCGATGAGTTCGCCTGACAGGGCAGCGAAGTTGTTCACGAAGTTGAGCGGGTTCTTGATCTCGTGCGCGATGCCAGCCGTCAGCTGGCCGAGGGAGGCCAACTTTTCAGTCTGGACGAGGCGATCCTGGGCACGGCGCAGATCGTCGAGCGAGCGCGAGAGTTCCTGGGTCCGGACCTGCAAGTCACCGAACAGCTCGGCGTTTTGCATTGCAATGACGACCTGATCGGCGAAGCTCTCGACCAGCTCGATCTGCTGCGGCGTGTAGGGACGCGCTGCTGGCCGTGCAAGCACTAGGACGCCGACTGCCTTGTTTCGTCTCAGCAGAGGGACTGCCATAATAGATCGCCAACCACCAAGATTGACGGATGCCTGAATTATGGACGTCTGAATAGAGAAATCCCGATCTAGCTCAATGTCTGATACGTGGATGGTCTGCCCAAGGAGAGCGCTGCGCCCCGCGATGCTGAACTCAGCGACAGGGAGAGGGTTCTCGATGTGCCACCGGATGAAGTCGGGCTGGCCGCCGAAACTCGTGTCGAGGTATAGCTTGTCGCCCTCACGCCTGAACAGGATGCAGCTCGCAGCGTCGCAGAGCCGAGTCGCCGACTCAATCAGGGTATCGAAGACCGACCTGAGATCGAAGGCCGAGCGGCTGATTGTCTTCAGCCCTTCGGCCATTGCGGTCTGCTGTTGGAGTGACTGATCCAGCTCCGCGGTCCGTGTCTGGACCTCGTGGAACAGGCGCGTGTTCTCGATCGCCAGCAGAGCTTGGTCCGCGAACGTCCGGACCAGCTGGATGTGCTCGGCCGAGAATGGCTTGGGCTCCTTGCGTGTTAGCGAGAACACGCCCTCGATGACGCCGTTGCGGAACATCGGGACGCCGAGCAAAGCTCGGGAGTCGCTGATGCCGGACCCCGTTCGGGCCTGGCTCGCGCCGGGGAAGGCATAATTCGGATCAAGGAGCTTGTCGGGTATGTGCACAACGGCGCGGGCGGCGACAACCTTTGGCACGAGGGACTTGTGCCAAAGCCGCCGCGGGTTGGCGGCCATGAATGCTTTGAATTCCGGCGTCGTGCCCCAGCTGGCGTCACCATAGAAGGCGTCTCCGTCCTCGTCCTGCCGCCTCAGGAAGATCGTGCTGTCATCGGCGTCGCACAGTTCCGCAGACGACTGGGCTATGACCTCCAGGACCGAAATCAGCTCGAAGGACGGATCGCTGATCGCCTTCAGGACATTCGATATCGCTGCGAGCTGATGCAGGGCGCGGTCCCGCTCCTCTGTGCGCTCAATCAGCTCAGTGCGCAGGTCGATAGGATGATCTTGTGGGTGCATCGGCGGGTGCGCGCGGCGGGGATGAGTGGCCAAGCCTGGGATTACAGTGCTATCAATCTCTATCTCTGTCCATAAGCACTCGAGCTGATCGTGGCTCGTCTGGCAGCGGTGATATGGGCTCCAGCCATGCAGTTGTGAGAGCGGCTGTATTCTCAGGCATGTTTAGAGGCGAACACCCGCGTGCAACGTCGTCGACGTGGCGCGCGGGTCTATATCTTTGTTTGAAAAGCACGGGCTAGGCACGGCTCAGAGAAGCCCGAGATAGTATGTGTGCGAATGAGTACGCCGCCGGGACGAGCTTGGCTCTAGCCGCAATAAGTCAGTCCAGGTCAGGCCCTTCTCGCGACCGATTGAATGCGAAGCTAGGGTCTGGGCCGGTGAGTCACCTTCCGGAGGCCGGCCGGGTGGCTGTCGGCCAACTCAGATCGCTCAGGCTCACTCGATCAGATCGCCCGGCAGCGGACCTTGCCAGAGCCCACTTTGGGCCACTTCAAGACATCTACCTGAGCTGCGCTGAACGTCCGCCTCCCCATACCTTCCGCCCCGAAGTGAACGGGCCGCTCTCGGCCAATCTCGATCGTTGCGGTTAGTGCTCCCAAGACTGCGGAAAGCCGGCCAGGGACCCATCGGGCAGTATATCCTCTGCCCCTCGAACTCAATGCGGTGCCTGCGGCAGGAACGAGGATAAACTTAAGCGATTGCTCTGCACTCAACCCGCACCACGCCTACCGACGCAGCTCCGGCCTACTGCCGTCTACTCAGCCGCGATCCTCCGCGTGCTGTCTCGCGTAGCCCTGTCGATCGCCTATCGAAGCACGCGCAGGATCTGCGGCCGGCGCGCCGTTGCTGATTATGCTCGGGAGTTGAGCGCAGAGCATCGTGAGCGTGGGCTGGCCAAGATCATCTTTCCCTTCGGGCTCAACCCACACGCCCACATAATCCCACCACCGCTCCCGAGCAGCCGAATTACGTTGTGGGGGTAGGGGGCGCCGGCGAAGTATCAGGGGTTGGGTGCAGATACTCACCTGCGTCGCGCCGCTCCACAGGACGCGGCGTCCGCTCATCAAGCGCGGCAACCGCCCAGCTAACGACCGCGCCTCTGGCGGAGGAGCGAGGGTCTGCAGCGCATTGCGCCGCCAAGGAGCTGGACGTCAGTGAGGCCACCGATTCCGGTTCAGCGCGCCCCGCCCCGGACGCGCCCTGAATGGCCGCTTCGCGCCACGAGCGGACATTCGGTCAGCCCAATTTCAACGGCCGATGTGTGCTTTGAAGCGGACCCTCGCGGATTGGACATTATGGAGCCTGTCAGGCGGCGCTTCCGTTGCGTAGATGCAGGTACGCGGGGTCAAACTCCGCGACCGCCGCGAGACGATGCCACTCCTCGATCACGAGGGTGCCACCGCGCAGGCTGATCAGCCCCTGGCCGCGCATCTCCTGCAGCACGCGGTTGACGTGCACGTTCGACAAGCCGAGCGCGTCGCTCAGGTCGATCTGCGTGATCGGAAACGGACAGCGGTGCTCGCCACCGAGCCCCACCGCCTGCTGCCGCAGGTACAGCTCGCAGAACAGATGCGCCATGCGCTCATAGGCCGGCCGACGCCCCACACCTGTGAGCCACGCCCGGTAGGTGGCTGCATCGGCCATGAGGTCGCGCCAGAGAAGCGCCGCAAGGCCTGGGAAGTGCGCGATCAGCTCGCGCAGGCTCTCGTGAGGGATGAGGGCCACAGTCGCCCGGGTGAGCGCGGCGATGCCGTGGTCCATCACCTCCGAATACAGGCTCTCCAGATCAGGCACGTCGCCCGCGATGTGGAACGACAGGATCTGGCGCCGGCCCATGCTGAGCATCTTGTAGCGACAAACCCAGCCGTTCAGCACGAGGCCACACAGACTGGGTCGGTTACCTTCGCGCACGAGGTCCTGCCAGGGATCGAGAACCCGCGTCTTCACCGGCAGGCTCTCGATGGCCTGCCGCTCCTCGGCCGTGAGCCGGCCGATGCTGTCGAGCTTGCGCAGGAGCATAGTCAGGCCGTGATCGGGCGGCAGCATGGTCCCTCTCCCTCGTCACAGGCTGAGCTGCATGGCTCCAGGATCAACGTGTGAGAAGCAACGCAGTTGATTTCGGCCAGACCGGCGTTGTGCTTGATGAGGTTGTCCGTACGGGAACTGGCCTCGTCCGGAACGGGCCTCATCCACTCGGGCTTTCCGTCAGGAGGCTACTCTCGGAGGCGACGCTGGACGCCAACGACACCGATCTGCGGCAACGCCTGCAGAAGGCGACTGCCAGGGCTGACGAAGCCGAGCGTCAGCTGGCCGACGCCGAGAGGCATTGCGCCGCCTTGCAGGACGAGAAACATCAGCTTGTGGGCGAGCTGCAGCACCAGGTGCGCAACCTTCTGGCGGTGGTGCGCTCGGTCGCGCGGCGCTCGGGCGAGACCAGCGAGAGCGTCGAGGACTACGCGATGTACCTCGACGGGCGGCTCACCGCGCTCGCGCGCGTTCATGGTGCGATGGTGGTCGATCCGCGCGCCAAGCTCGGCCTGCACACGCTGATCTCGGATGAGCTTCTGTCCTACCATGCCAAGGAGGGCGAGCAGGTGGACCTGTCCGGTCCCCGCATCCTGCTGCAGCCCCAGGCTGTGAGCCCGCTCGCTCTGGCCTTCCACGAGTTGGCGACGAACGCGATCAAGTTCGGGGCGCTCACCCGTCAGGAGGGGCGCATCAACGTGTCGTGGCAGCGCGAGGACGGTCCCGAGCCGCGCCTTGTGATGACGTGGCGCGAGCGGGGCGGCCCGCCTGTTTCGCCACCGGAGCGCCGGGGCTTCAGCCTGACGCTGCTGGAGCGCGTACTGCCCTACGAGCTGCAGGCTGAGGTCAGCCTGGACTTCGCGCCGACCGGCTTGAGCTGCACGATCGCGCTGCCCCTGACCGCTCGGATCGTTGCGGAGGAGGCGAACCTCACCAACTGAGCCGACCGGCGTGGCGGGCTGTCAGGTAAACAGCGCCGTGGCGACCTGCGCCAGCTCCAGGGGCTTCTCGCAGTGGCGCACGCCGGCGTAGCGGGCCGGGATCATGGTCTTGTCGTAGCCGGTGGCGAAGATGAAGGGCACGCCGCGCGCCTGCAGGGCCTCGGCCACGGGGTAGACCATCTCGTCCTGCAGGTTGATGTCGAGCACCGCTCCGTCGATCTTGGGCGTCTTCGCAATCAGCGCCAGCGCCTCTTCCACCCGCGGCACGGGACCCAGCACCTCCGCCCCGCATGCCGCGAACTGGCGGCGCAGGTCGTCGGCGATGAAGTACTCGTCCTCCACGACAAGCACGCGGCAGCCGGCGAGCGGGGTGGTGGCAGACATCATGGCTTACTCTCCCAGGCAGCTCCGTCACTGAGCGGCAGGTCGATGGAGCAACGCAGTTCCGTCGCGCCGAGTTCGTAGCTCGTCCTGGCCTGCAGCACGTAGGGCAGCGCCCGCTCGATCAGCTCGCGCCCGTAGCCGCGCCGGATCAGGCTCTGCTCATCGGACAATCCGCCGATACCTTCTTCCACCCACTCCAGAGCCAAGCGCCGGCCCTCGCCCTCCGGCACAGGGACCCGCCACCTAACCGTGAGCTGCCCCTGATCGCTGCCGAGCGCGCCGTACTTGCGGGCGTTGGTGGCCAGCTCATGCAGCGCCAGCGCCAAGGTCTGCACGCTGCCCTTGCGCAGGGTCACGGCAGGGCCGTCCAGCACGATGCGCTCCCGCAGGTCCGCAGCTCCAAGCGCATCGAGTTCGCTCTCGATCAGGGCCCGGATGGTGATCGGCTCCTGGTCTGCGCGGGAGAGCAGGCCCTGCACACGCGAGAGGGCGGCTAAGCGGTCGTTGAACTGGCTCTGGAACACCTCCAGCGAGGAACTCGCCGCCATGGTCTGCTGCGCGATAGAGCGCACGACGGCGATGAGGTTGCGGGTGCGGTGCTGCAGCTCGGCGACGACGACGGCCTGCTGCTCCTGAAGCTCGCGCAGGTCGTGAATGTCGGTGGAGGTGCCCAGCCACTCGACGATGCGTCCCTGATTATCGCGCACTGGCGCGGCACGAACGGCGAACCAGCGGTAGCTCCGCTCGGCGATGTGGCAAATCCGGTACTCGGCGCTAAACACGCCTGTGGTCGCGGCCTCGCTCCATGCTCTTATGGCAGCCTCGCGATCATCGGGGTGGAGCGCGTCCAGCCAACCAAGGCCGCGGCTCTGCTCCGAAGACAGGCCCGTGTAGGTGCTCCATTGCGGGCTCAACCATGTCCGGTGTCCGCCGTGGCCAGCCCGCCAGACGAGCTGCGGCATGCCCTCGATCAACGCCCGCTGACGGGCCTCGCTCTCGCGCAGCGCCTCATCGGCCTCGCGCTGCTCAGTGACGTCTTGGCCGACCTTGAGGAAGCCCCGCAACGAGCCGTCCGGATGATGCAGCGTGGTGACACTACCATCGATGAACACGCGCGAGCCGTCCTTGCGGATGTGCCAGCGCACGTTCGGCGCCCAGCCCTCGCGGCGAGCTGTGTCGATCTCCTTGTCGTCCTCGCCCGCCTGCCGGTCCTCGGGGGTGAACAGGATGCTGCCGGGCTGGCCAATAGCCTCCTCGGCTGTCCAGCCGAACACGTCCGCTGCGCCGGCGTACCAGTCGGTGATGCGGTCCTCGGGATCGGCGGTGAAGATGGCGTAGTCGCGGGCGTTCTCGACCACGAGGCGGAAACGCTCCTCGGTCGCGCGTAGATGGCCCACCTTCTGCAGGCGGTCGATCACCGGCCCCAGGATGGTGGCGTAGGTGCGCAGGAACTCGGTGTGCTCGGTGCCGAACTCGCGCGGTTCGGTCGCGTCCACCTGCAGCAGGCCGTAGGGCTTCTTGCCCGGCACGAAGATCGGCACGTTGGCCAGTGCCACCACATCGGCCTGTCTCATGAACTCGGGGACCTCGAAGCGCTCCTCCGTGCGGATGTCCTGCGTGATGACGGGCGTGCCTTCCTTGATTGCGAAGGTCTCGGAGGAGTGCTCCCTCATGGGCAGCCGCAGCCGACCGACGATGCCGGGATCCCAACCGACGCCGGCGCGCACGAGCAGGTATTGCCCGTCCTCTTGGATCTCCAGGACCTTGGCGCGGATGGTGCGGAGTGCTTCGGCGACGAGACGGCAGGCTTCGGCAAGGACCTCATCGAGGTTCTCGCTGCGCAGGGCGAACTCGCCGAAGTCGGCCAGCACCCGCTGGCGCTTCATCATCTGCTCTTGGCTGGGCATCGCAGCTCCCCGGCACTGAGCGATCAGGCGCTCGTCAGCGAGGAACTACGGTCCAGAACCTGCGCAGCACCTCAACCACCTGTGTGAACGCGCGAGCCGGCGCTGGGTCCAAGTCCGTTCCAATAGAGCTTGCCCGTGTGCAACGTTCCAGACACACCCAAAGCCCGTTCCAAGTGCATGCCTCTGCGGTTTTGGAACGCGCGTTCGTGGCGCGTCTAAGACTTCCTGGAACGACCCCTCATTGAGCAGGAATCCGATTCGCGCTCCACCTTGCGCATCTCCGCGTCAGCCTATGTACCTCCCGAAGCGCACGAGGCGCTCTCGTTCGTGGTGAGAGGGAAAGAGCAGAGATGAAGGCGTTCGTCATGCGTGCGCCGGGCGGCCTCGATTGCTTGGAAATCATCGAGCATTCCGACCCCGGCGCGCCTGGGCCGGGTGAGATCCGCGTCGCGGTGCACGCCACCTCCCTGAACTACCACGACCTCCTCGTCGCAACCGGCCAGTTTCCGGCTGCAGACGGTCGTGTGCTCATGTCCGATGGTGCGGGCGTGGTCGAGGTCGTCGGCTCAGGCGTGACGGAGTTCAAGCCCGGCGATTACGTGGTCTCCTGCTTCTTTCCCCAATGGCAAGATGGCCTGCCGCAGGCACCGGTGGGAAGCTTTGCCGGCGTGCCGGGCGACGGGATCGACGGCTTCGCCTCATCTCATGCCGTGCGATCGGCTCATGCTTTCACACATGCGCCCAGAGGCTGGAGCCATGCCGAAGCCGCCACCATCACGACCGCAGCTCTAACGGCCTGGCGCGCCTTGGTCGCGGACGGCGGTCTCAAAGCTGCCGACGTCGTGCTGGCGCTCGGCACCGGGGGCGTCGCAATTGCCGCGCTGCAGATCGCCAAGCTCATGGGGGCGGCCGTGATCATCACCTCGTCATCCGATGAGAAGCTCGAGCGCGCCAGGGCACTCGGCGCAGATCACGTCATCAACTACCGACAGCATGCGGACTGGGGGACAAGGGCCCGCGACTGGACCGGCGGCCGTGGCGTTGATCATGTCCTGGAGATCGGCGGCCCCGGCACACTGGCGCAATCCATAGAGGCGGTGCGGGTCGGCGGACATATCTCGCTGATCGGCGTTCTGACCGGCCTCAGCGGCGACGTGCCCACCGCGCAGCTGATGACCAAGCAAGCCCGGCTTCAAGGTTTGATCGTCGGGAGTCGCCGCCAACAGCAGGAGTTCGTGGCCGCGCTGAACCTGTCCGACATACGTCCCGTCATCGATCGCAGCTTCACGTTCGAACAGTTGCCAGACGCGGTCCGCCATCAAGAGCGCGGTGCGCATTTCGGCAAGATCTGCGTGGAGTGGTGATCGCCGAGCTTGGGCGGTGAGGAGCTGAGCGGTCCTCGGCCTCCGCTTCAATGTGCCTCCCTTCTCGCGGCGGCATGAGATTGAATGCCGCTTTGCGTTGGAGGAATAAGGGCTGGGGACCCATCGGGCAGTGTACCCCCTAGCCCTCGAATTCAGGGCGGTGCCTGCTGCGCGGACAAGGATACACTCATGCATCCGCTCTGCACTCAACCGCTCAGCATCAAGCCACCCGGCCCACCCCCAACTTCCTGACGCCTACTCAGCCACGAGCCTGCCTGTTCTGCCTTCTGCCGACTTGTCGCGAGTATATGCGTACAGGCTCCATGGCTGAGATTCTGCCGCTGGCTATGCCCGGTGTTGAGCGCAGAACACAATGTGCGTGGGGCGGCGAGGCCGCAGTGTGCTCCTTACTCAAGCCGCCCGACCAACTCGCCCCGGTGCAGCTCCTCGCCAGTCTACTCGCCGTCCGGGTGTAGAGGGGTCTGGTAGGGAGCCTGGAGGTTGAGTGCAGACAGTTGTCCGCGGTCGCAGCGCTCACAGAATGGCCGCGACGCTGATCGCGTTCCACCTGGCTTCGATCTCGCTGGCAACGACCGCTTTTTGTCGGTCAGTGCGTCTTGGGTATAGGTGTTAGGCCGATTTCGCGGACGGGTTCGTCTCCGAGGACGGCGCGACAATGCGCAGGCCGGAGAACCTGCGGCTGCCAGGCGTAGGCCGCGCGATGCGCCCGAGATCCATCAGCGGCTGCATAGGAGCCTCCGCGAGATCCAGCAGCTTGGCCTCGCGCCAACGGAGCGTGAACGCGTCGCGCTTGAACCGGCGCGGCTTCTTCTCCTCGACCAAGAGGATGAGCTTGCCGCTCCATGTTTTTTTGAACCAGAACCGACCCGTCAGCGCCACCGCATGACCCCACGTAGAGTGAATGCACAACTGCAACGGCCAAGCTTGTGGCAGGTTCCGCTATCGAGCCTCACATTCGGAGGATGATTACCATTCGCGAAACTCCGCCTTGATGGCGCCCCAGCACGAAATTGGCACCAGCCCGAGGCGCAGCGGCACCTTGCTAAGAAGCCCACTGATGCGGACCCGGCCTCCTGACGCCAACTCGGCCGCGATCCTGCGTTTGTCGTATCGCCAAGCCGATCCGATCGCCAGCATGGGCGCGCAGGATCTACGGTCGGTGCGCTGTAGCTGATTTGCTCAGGGGTTGAGCACGGAGAAAAATGTGCGTGGTCCGACCAAAATCGCACAGTACCGACGCCGACCGCACCGCTAGCCAGTATAGTCGGGCCTGCGAAGGCAGGATCTGGACGTGACTGACCTCGACGAACTGAAAGGCATGGCCAACGAACTGGCGTCCATGAAGGGACGATTTGTTGAGGGTAACGGCGAGTGGTTCCTGCGCACCGATGATCAAGCCAGGTTCTCTGCCCTAGAGGCAGAAGCCAGGTCAATTCTCGAGGACACTCTAGGCCCGGCCAACCAGTTCACCATGAACATCATCTATGCGGTCGGTAACGGCACCGGTGGTTTCCAGGGAGGCCCATCGCTCGCTTGCGTCACCGAGGTCGAAGCCCACCTCCATAGCGCGATCCGAACAATTGAGCGCAAGGCACGCGCTGCTCCACTGGAGGCCGCCAGGGCTGCGACCAGGCCACCCTACGTAAACTCCGAGCGCATCTACCGGCTGCAGATGCTTCAGAGCGAGTCCTTCGATTTTTCCAAGCTGATCAAGCTGTGCAGCGAGCTGAACATCGCGCACGAACACGAATGCCACCATGCCGTCGCCATGCTAGTGCGATCGATCATCGACCATGTGCCGCCGGTTTTCGGGCATAAGACCTTTATCGAGGTCGTATCTAACTACGGGGGTGCCGGCTCATCGTTCAAAAAGTCGATGGAGCATTTGCAGAAGGCATTGCGCAACATCGCTGACGCCCACCTTCACTCACCAATCCGACAGCGGGAAAGCCTGCCCACGGACACTCAAGTTGATTTCAGGGCGGCGCTCGACCAGCTCCTCGCCGAGACAATCCGGATCGCCTGAGCCAGAACGCAACGGCGCAGGGACGGAAAGCCTCTGGACCGCTGCGATCGGCCGCCGAGGGGACGATGATGGCCCCTGCCTCTCACGCTCAAACACGTCGACAATTCGCAATTGAAGAAGGCTGGGGACCCACAAGCGATTGGGCGTTATGGAGCCCGACGCCGCCCTTCAGACCCGTAAGGATCAGAATTTGCGGATGAGGGGCTCCGGCATCGGTGCGGGCGCCTCACCGAAGGTGTAGCGGATGCCGCCGTAGATCGAGAGCGGCTGCGCCAGCGTCGTCGTGCGCGGGTTGTTGATGGACAGGACGTTGTTCACCGGGCCCGTCTCCGCGAACGTGCCGAACGTCGCGTAACGGTTGTTGGTCAGGTTGGTCACGTACCCGAACAGCTCCAGGTTCTGGTCCACCCGGTAGGTCGTGTTGAGGTTTAGCACGTAGTAGGGCGGCAGCTTCGGGTTCAGGTTCGACTCGTCGCCCCGGTAGTAGGACGACGAGTAGGCCTGGAGCGCGAGGCCGACGCGCCAGCGCGGCAGCACCTCGACGTCGAAGCCGATCTTGAATTGGTGGGCTGGGACCAGCGGCACCTTGTTGCCGGGTCGGACGAAGATGGCACCGTCGTCGGAGAGCGGGTTGTTCGGCGAGGACAGCGTGCCGGTGAACTGGAAGGTGGCGTCGATCAGCGCGTAGTTCGCGTAAACCGAGAGCCAGTCGGAGACGTACTCGGCCCCAACCTCGACGCCCTGGCGCTGGGTGGCCGGAACGTTGATGAAGTAGCCGCGCGCCGCGTTGCCGGGCGTGGCGAGCTGGATGATGTCGTTCGCCAGATCCGTGCGGAAGGCGCCGACCTTCCAGTTCACGAGGCCGCCGTCGTAGAAGTCCGGCAGCCTGCCGCGGAAGCCCACCTCGTAGGTCTGGCCGGTGACCTGCTTGAGCGGCGGGTCCGCAACCACCGAGTTCGGCAGCAGGCAGGGCCGGTCCGGATTGGCGCAGGCGAGTTCGAGCGGCGTTGGCGCGCGGTTCGACTCGGAGTAGCCGCCATAGAGCGAGAAGTTCGGCGTGAAGCGGTAGGTCAGGCCGGCGAGCGGGTTGATCTTGTTGTAGTAGTGCGTGCCCGTCACGTCGGGCGAGAAGCCGGTGAGGTCCTGCGTGGTGATGCGGGCGAAGTTGAGCCGTGCGCCGGCCGTCAGCGACAGCGCGTCGGTCAGGTCGATCGTGTCGGTGGTGTAGAGGCCCATGTAGAGGTTCGAGCCATTGACGTTCGAGGGCGCGATGCCGAGCGCCCCGGCCGTGCGCAGATACTCGGTGCCGAGCCCTGGGATGGTGCCGTAGAACGGGTTGTTCGGGTTCGTGGTGACGCTCAGATCGGGATTGATCACGCCGAGCGTGCTCGACGACTTGAAGCTGTAGCTGGCCACATCGATCGAGCCGCCGACCACGAAGCTGTTGTTGAAGCCAAAGACCTTGTCGCGGTTGGCCGCCTGCAGCGAGCCGCCGTAGCCGGTCGCCTCAGTCTTGGTGGTGTCGAGGGTGGCATACGGCACGTTGGGCGTGAACGGGATGCCAGTCGGGCCTGTGCCGCGGCCGAGGATCAGGAACTGGTTGCGGAAGGCGAGCTGTGACTGGCCGGCCGAAGGGGTGAAACCGTCATCCTCGTAACAGAGCCGGCCGCGGAAGCTCG
Organism: Methylobacterium nigriterrae; assembly: GCF_037106235.1. NCBI lineage: Bacteria > Pseudomonadati > Pseudomonadota > Alphaproteobacteria > Hyphomicrobiales > Methylobacteriaceae > Methylobacterium > Methylobacterium nigriterrae. The sequence goes on from NZ_JBAWTG010000087.1 coordinate 16,686, forward strand.
AACGCGTGCTGCAGTTCTCGAAGTTGCCGTCGTTGCCATCGACAAGGGTCTGGCTGAAGCGGCGGAAGTAGGCGTTGCCGGACAGGTCCCAGGTCGGCGAGAGGTCGACCCGACCGGTGACCTGGAGGGTGCCGAGTTCGCTCGTAATCGTCTGCGGATTGGTGAAAATCGCCCGCGGGTCGACATGCGTGAAGTCGACCGGCGTTGCCGACGTCGCACCGTAGAAGGTGCGGGCGAACTGGCCGATGACGTGGAACTCCGAGTCAGGCGTGCGGTAGCCGAGGTCCGAGTAGATCCGGCCGATGGTGCTCGGGCTCAGGTAGCGCCAGCCGCGGTCGTTCAGGCCCTCGCCGGCGAAGTAGAAGCTCCAGGGGCCGATCATCTTGCCGTACTGGAGCGAGCCGTTGATGCGCCCGTCCGAGCCGCCCGAGGCTGTGACCTCGGTGCCCTGCCAGAGGAAGCCGTTCTTCATCTGGATGTTGAGCGCACCGCCGAGCGCGTTGAGGCCGAAGACGGGATTGCCCGTGACGACGTCGATGCGGTTGATGGCGACCGACGGGATCAGGTCGAGGTTGACCGTGTCGCCGAAGGCCTCGTTGATGCGCACGCCGTTCTGGTAGACGGCCAGCCCCTGCGGCACGCCCGCGACCGGCGAGGCCTGGAAGCCGCGATAGAAGATGTCGAGGCGGTTGTTGTTGCCCTGAGCATCGGACAGGCTGAGGCCCGGCACGCGGCGGGCCAGGGTTTCGGTCGTGCTGAGGATCGCCCGGTCGAATGCGAGGTCGGAGGCGGTTACCGTCTCGACGGTGCTGGGGATCTTGTAGAGGGGCTGGGCGCCGCCGCGCAGGCGCTCCGTCGAGGGCACCTGAAGCGACGGACCGCCGGGCACACCGAGCACGGACACGTCCGGTGCGCCGCTGCCGGCGGCCGAGCCCACCGGCGTCGTCGCGACGACACTCAGTTCCCCCAGCGTAACGGATTGCTGGGCCTGAGCTGCCATCGGCATCAGCGCCACCGATGCGATCAAGCTGCCGCGCAGCGCCTTCATGTGTGTTTCCCCTCAGCGTTCTGGCCCACCGGCTTACGGCCAAGGCGAGATTTTAGGCAGCCACCCGAGCTGAATTTCGCATCTGATTTCCAGCACTTAATCCAAACAGGCGATTCAATTCCGGCTGTCGTGTCGGTGAAGCAACAAGTTTGGGTTGCTTCTGCAATGCTGCCGGGACGAGGTGGCAAAAACGGGCGGGATAAATAGGCAACGCACTTGGCAAGGAGTACGACGAAGGCGGAACGTTCGGCCTTCGTGAGCCCATGGCCTGCAGCTACTCAGACTTCGCTGAGCCGACCCACCCACGCATTGTGAAGCGCCTCAAAGGCCGCGGCCGGCTCCTGTCGGCGAGTTTGGACCCATTGAGAGTCGAGTGCGAACTGTTCGTGGGGAAGACACAGTTCGGGCTCCACGGTTACGGTCTGCTCCGAGGAGATCCGGAAGCCCTGACAGTGCGGTGGTTGATCCCGGACATTGTGCTGCGCCTGGATGATGGGCGCCGGCTGGAGCTGTCCATCACGGACCTGTCCGGTAAAGTCGCGCGGGTGGAGATGATCACGATCCCGAGATGGCTGGTGCAACGCCGTCGCGATCGATGACAAACACGCGACGTTTGCGCCCGCCGAATTCTATCCGATCCAGCGTACCGGCGTTCCAATAGGGCTTGCCCTAGTGGAACGTTCCAACCATCGCAGACTGCTATGTAAGGAAAACGACGGGAAACCTTCCACTCGGATTGCGTCCTGCCCGGCGTCCCTGCCCCTCGTTCACCCGTGTCAGGAAACCCAGTTAGGAAATCAATTGAACGGAAAACGCCTGCGACCGGACATTCCTCACACGCGTCGTGAAGGACCGATTTGGGCCACTTCAAGACATCTGCCTGAGCTGCGTTGAACGTCCGCTTCCCGAACCTTCCGCCCGAAGCGAACGGGCCGCTCACGGCCAATCTCGGTCGTTCCGGTTAGTGCTCCAAAGCCTGAGAAAAACGGGCCGGGGACCCATCGGGCCGTATACCCTCTGGCCCTCGAACTCAATGCGGTGCCTGCGGCGGGAACGAGGATAAACTTACGCGCTCGCTCTGCGCTCAACCACACACTATCCCTGCCGACGCTACTCCGGCCTACTGCCGTCTACCCGGGCGCAACCTTTCGCGTGTAGGGTTCACAAGACCATTTCGATCGCCAGCATGGGCGCCCAGGCTACACGGCCGATCCGCAGTTGCTGGTAGTGCTTGGGGTTGAGCGCAGAGCATCGTGAGCGTGGGCTGGCCAAGATCACCCTGCTCTTCGGGCTCAACCCACACGCCCACATCACCGTACGACCGCTCTCGACCAGCCGACTTGCCCTCTGGGCGTAGGCGGCGCCAGGGAGGTACTTGGGGTTGAGCGCAGATACTCACCCGCGGTCGCGACGCTAACAGGACTCGGCGGCCGCTCATCAAGAGCGGCAGCCGCCCAGCTATCGACCGTGCCTCTGGCAGAGGAGCGAGGGTCTGCAGCGCATTGCGCCGCCAAGACGCCGGACCTCAGCGAGGCCACCTATTCCGGTTCAGTGCGGCGTCGCCCAGACGCGTCCTGAACGGCCGTTATGCGCCCATTCCGGCCGTAACCCGCTATCGTCTCGGCAGACCGAAAGCAGCCGTTGCAACGGCCCAGACTATAGGCCCGGATTGCGCCATGAGCGGAAGTTAGGTCGTTCGGCTCACAGAGGCAGGTATCCTGCTGGAAGCGGGCATTCGCAGGTAGGGTATTACGGAACCGATACAGGGGCGGGACCGCTCAACCCTGGTCTGCGTCGAAGTAGCGACCCTCGTGGTCAAGGTGCAGGTAGTTCGGGTTGAACAGCGACACCACCTGGAGCGC
>NZ_JBAWTG010000088.1:0-19285 GCF_037106235.1 Methylobacterium nigriterrae
CTGCCGTGAGAAACACGGCAAGGGCTGGGACACGGCGCATCTTGGCCTCCGAGAGGAGCCATGCGCAGGCTTGATCGCAGAACCCGGCGCGTCAATGGGGCGGCGAGCGCCCGCATCGTTCTAAGCCGGAAGACATTCCTGTTCGTTGGGGTATCCCTAGTGGAAGGGGATGCCCGTTGGAGCATTCAGATTTCCACCAAGGATGCGGCACCTCGCGCAGCCTGATAGTCGAGCCGAGTCGAGCGTTAGATAATGCTTAGCTTCACACCGCCCGCCGCAAATTTTGTAAATGTTTGTTTCAGATATACTCTCGGCTCTACTTAAGAAATACCTCGAAAGGGGAGGCGGCGCACGAGTGTAGATGGTGCCATACCCTTCACCGGACCGGTGGAGGGAGGACCTCATGCTTCCCAGTGCATCCGATGCGGCGCCGCTGAAAAGCTTCCTCGTCTCTCTCATCCGAGAGAGCCGGGGATCGCGCGCCCCGCCTGAAGAAGACCTGCGACATGCGCCCTCGTCGAACCGTCCACCGATCACTTCTATCCGGGAGGGCTGACCCGTGCAGGACCAAGCCCGGAAGGCGCATTTCTGGATGGTCCTCGACATGTTCGGCGGGCAGGTGATCCCCTTCGCGATCTTCCTCGTGATCGCGCGGATCATCGGGCCGCAGGCCTACGGGACCTTCGCGCTAGCCATGGCCTTCGTCGGCTTGATGAGCGTGGTCATCTATCAGGGCATCGCGGACGCGCTGATCCAGGTGCCAGAACTCGACGAGCGGCACGTATCCACCGCTTTCTGGATGAATCTCGCGCTGGCGAGCCTGATCTTCCTGCTGGTCCAGGCCCTCGCGGGCTGGGTCGCTGAGCTCTACCACGCACCCGAGATGGAACCGGTCCTGCGCTGGATTGCCCTGCTGGCACCGTTGCAGGCCCTGATCAGCGTGCAGATCATCCTGTTCCGGCGCAACCTCGATACCTCGGTGCTGGCACGGCGAACCTTCGTGGGCCGTAGCGTCGGCGGCGGCGTCGGAGTCGCGCTGGCCTTCGCCGGCGCCGGGATTTCGTCGCTCGTCGCGCTGCAGCTCGTGCAGGCGGCGGTCTCGGTCTTGGTGCTGTGGCGCGCCGACCGCTGGCGCCCCCGACCTGTCTTTGACCTCAAGGAGGCGCGGGCCTTCGCGCGGTTCGGCAGACACTTCATGGGCGCGACCGTCATCACCTCGCTCGGCACCTCCGCCGACAGCCTGCTGGTCGGCCTGTTCCTCGATCCCGTGATGGTGGGCTATTACGCGCTCGCGGCCCGGCTGATCGAGATGGCGCGCGTCCTCGTGCTGCTGCCGATGCGCATGCTGATCATGCCGGTGCTGAGCCGGCTCTCGGACCCGAAACGCTTCGCCGCCGACTACAATGAGATGGCCCGCTCGGTCCTCGCCGTCTGGATGCCGCTGCTGCTCGCGCTCGGCACGAGCGCCGATGTCCTGCCAGTGCTTTTCGGGGCGAAGTGGGAGGGATCCGTCGTCTTGCTTGAGGCGATGAGCTTGGCGGCCTTCACGTTGCCGCTCTGGGCGCTTGCAGGAGACGCACTCTCGGCTACGGACCGGCCGGAGCTGTATCTCCAGCTCGCCGCGACACAGGTCGCGATCCTAGCTGCCGGCATCACGGCCGGCGCGCAGTTCGGCCTGACTGGTGTCGGTCTCGGCTGGTCGGCAGCATCGGCCTGCATGGTGCCCATAGCCTTTCTCGCGCTGAGGAAGGTTTGCCCCATGCCCTGGGGACCGCAGCTCGCCTCTGCGCTGCGCGTCGCTGCGGCGGGCCTCGGCTTCCTGGCGGGCTTCCTCGCGGCGTTCCATCTCCTCGCTGTCCTCGGCTGGCCAAGCTGGACGCGCTCGCTCATCGCGACCGGCCTCGGACTGGTCTTCTACACGGCCCTGGTCGAGTTTATCTTCCTGCCGGGCCACGTCACCAGGGGCCTGCGCAGCCTGCGAGCCGTGCTCGTCTCGCGAGGCGTCCCTTCAAACGCTGCCCCGTCCAGGACGGCAGCCTGAAGTGGCCGCCGTGCGGCTGCATGCGCCTGGCGCATGGCTTAGCTTGTCCGTTGGAACATATCTCAGCGGACAGCGCCAGCATCACGCGAAACCCTGTCCGTTAGGCTTGCTTCGCCTCAACGGACGCCCCTTCAGCGAGACGAGGCCTGAGCGGACGGACTTGGCGCCCCTCAGCCATCTGTGTCAGGAGAACCCTAATAGGCAATCGATTGTCCGGACAACGCTGGCGACCGGACAGCCCCCACACGTTCCGTCAAGGACCGCTTCCGGTCGCTCTGAGGCATTTACCTACGCCGCGCAGGACGTCCGCTTACCCACTTGACGTAAGACGGACCATTACAGAAGCATTTCAGATCAGACTTGCAACGCAAATGAAGCTGAGCGGTTCCGCTGGTTGGGCGTGGGTGGCCTCGCGCACGGATCATGCGAACTTGTGTCGTCAATGGGGGCGTGACACCATGGTTGATTTGCCCGAGGACACTCCCTTTCCGAGGCAGACTACGTAACTAATTTAGGTTAGTGAGTACGATCAATACAATTGCTCAGCGAATTGCATACGCTACTTTCGGCCTACACATACGTTTTTCGGGTCGTCCAGCTTCGGAGGCAACGGCGATGTTGAACGTCGGCCCATCCCAGCTCCGCGACGTTCTGCTCTCCACTGAGCTAGTCACTGCGCCGCGGCATGCGCCCGCTGAGGTGGAGCTGCGCTCAGTCCGCGCCCATGTCCGAGGGATCCTGCGGAAGATCCCGTCGCGGAAATTGGATCGAGCGCAGCAAGACTCCTGACGCACTCCGGATTTCGAGATGCCAGTCGCCGGCATCCTCCGGTAGCTCGCCCTGCGTGCGCAACTCCTCAAGGGCTGCCATCGCTTCAGCCTGCGCTTCCTCAACGTCCTCCGCCTCGGCCCCGATTGCGTCCTCGATCGCCTCTTCGGAGCTGACCAGCCTGAAATGGAAGCGCTGCGGCATGCCCCGCCCCCCGTCCTGAGATCTACAGGCCGAATGGCAGGGCACGAGAGGACGACCCTGCCTGCTTTTGCATGAAGCGAGCGTGTAGGCGCCGCTGTAAACGCCTCTTTCGATAGCTCGCGGCTCGGCCGCTTGGCGCAAAAGGATTAGCGGCTCACCTGCCCCGGGCACCGCCCGAAGCAGCCGCCGTGGCTGGGCCGAGCGGCCCCATAACTCTCCTTACGCGAAAGCAGGCGCGCATTGTGTGAATTCTGCAGCCCGGCGCATGGCAAGAGCCGGGATCCGTGCCGGCTTCGTGGTGCGGTTCAAACAATTGCCGGCGCCTTCCGCGAAGCGCAGCATCGTCGTGCCCCCTGGAGAGTGCGATCATGGAGGGCAAGCGCCGGGATTGCGCTATGGCTGTTCTTGGTACGTCACACACGCGATTAGATGCTGGAGTACAGGCGGCGCTCGCCTTCGTGTTTTCCGTCATCGCCGCAGACAGTGCCGTATTCGTGTACGGGCTATTCTGGCCATAGAGTTGAGGCACACGGCACCTGATCGGAGCACAACCAGCGGAGCACAAGTAGGCCATCGCTGGCCTGGATCCCAGCGACTCGCGGGGATGGCCGGCGCGACGGGCTATCCCCGTCCTCTCCCGCTCGTTCCCGCGTCTCCTCTCAACGGATTGCCGGTCCCGACCACGGGGCGCAGCATCACCGTGCGCCCCACACGCGAACCCGGGGTGCCAGGCGCCGGCTGCACTCGTTCCACCTCCAGGGCGGTGGTGTTGCGGTCGGTGACTCCTCGCTCGCCAAGCCGGAGGCTGCATGAGCGACATCGCCCCCTACGCCTTTATCATCCTCGCGCTGACCGTTCTCATCGCCTTTGCAGTGCTCGGCTGATGCGCGCGACACATCACTCAGGGTGTCAGCGTGTCAAACCCTTCCGGTAGCCGCTGATAGGCCGGTGCTGCGAGTTGGTAGAGTTCAGCCAGCGGGAGCGCCTTGAGCGGGGCCCACAAGGCCCCCTCGATCATGCTCGAGGGCACATCCAAATCCTGGCTGTTTTTCCACCCATTGCCCTCGCGCCGGAGCACGCTCAAGACCGGCGCCGAGCCGTCATCGATCCGCACGGCCTTGAGCACGAAGAACCACGAGCCATCGCGCGGCGCGCTCCTGGCGTCGAGCCACTCGCTGGAAGCCAAATGCTTATCCATCCCTTCGGCCTCCCGACAGGTGTCTGGCCTGACTTCCGGCCTCAACTGCGATCCGTGCCGCTCCGGATTCGTCGGTGAGGCTCGGCAGGGGCTGGCTTCGCTCCCTCGACAGCCTTTTGTGCCTGTTCTGCTGGCTGTTGACGAGCCCTTCCAATCCCTTGAGGTGGGTGTGCTTTCATCGGGCAGACGGATGTCGGTCAACACGAGGTTGGCCGTGGCGGGCTGCATCAGGAGCGGGTCCGCTGCCGCGTAAACTCCCGCTGCTAGCGCGCTGAAGCTCCATCCTTCAGCTTGCTGAGGACGGTCTCCAGAACGGCCGGCTCGTCTTCTACGCCGAGGGCCGTCGGGCACTTGTTCGTCGAGTTGTCGTGCGGCAGCCCCTCTGCCTCGGCCTGGAGGCGGGACGCCTCAGCGAGAAGCGTCGCTGCTTGCTGCCGCAGGGCTTGGGCCACATTCCGCTGCCCCTGGCCGTCGAAGTGAACCGCTGCGGCATTCAGCTCGAAGGCGATAGTCTCATTGACCAGCGCCGCGGCCCGAAGATCGGCAGCAAGTCGCGTCATGGCGGCCCCTCCATCCCAGAAGGCGAGCAGGCATTAGTTGAGTTTATGCAGCTCTAAGGCCAAGCTAATATCATCGTGCAAGTGGTCGCGCTTTAAATGAATTCAGCTCAAGATCCTTGCGCCGCCTTGGCCGCGCATGCCCGGTTTGATGATGAATTTGATAGAATACACCAAGATCACTCTTGTGGCGACCTCGGCCGTAAGGTTTGTACGGCAACATAGAATCTGTACTGTATTGAACATTTACTTTGCGTCGCCGAGGCCCACATCTCAGGGAGGGCTCACTAACATCTTATCTTCTCAGGTGCTCACTTGATAGCAGCCGCTCTCTATGTCACGGAAGCAAACGGCTGGCTGACCTACTACAACGAAGCCGCAGCCGCTCTGTGGGACCGCCGTCCCGTGCTGGGCCAGGATCGGTGGTGCGGGTCCTGGCGCATCTACCAGACCGACGGCACGCCCGTTCCACACGATCAGTGCGGTATGGCGGTTGCGCTCAGAGAGGGGCGCGCGGTCGGGGACGTGCAGGCGGTTATGGAGCGGCCGGACGGCACCATGGTGCCGGTCGTGGCGTATCCAGCGCCTCTGCGCGATCCATTGGGGACGATCATCGGCGGATCCAATGTGATCCTGGAAATCAGCCCCTCACCGGGGTCGGAGCAGCGCTCACGGATCGATCCGCAAAGAGGACACTGACCGCCTGACCAAGCGCGGCTCTCCGCAAGCTGAAAGCCGACATTAGCGCGCATTCCGGGATGAACGACGAGGCGCTCCGCCCCTCATCGAACGGTGCGGCCGGACGGCCGAGATGCTGCGGCTCCTGCCTCAGGTGCCAGTCGCGATGATCAGCCCGGGCCGCTTGAGCTTGGCATCGATGGCGTTCAGGCGCGCATTGTGGCCGCCTCATCCGGCTAGTCGCTGCATCGCGGGACCGCGCGACCGATTCGGGCCGCACTCCGATGTCGGTGGGGTCGAGATGATCGTCGTTCATCGCGAACAATTCCTGCCAATGGTGCGCCGGGGGACCTGAGCCGGCCTCTTCGCCATGATCATGGCCGATGGGACACGATGCCCCGACATGCGACCCGTCCTGTGTGGCACGGTCGCCCGCCATCTATTTGGCTGGCGGGCGTACGGCATGGCGGCGCGGAACCTGGATCGGCCGGAGGCCAGCCGGGCAGGCGGCGACGATGACGGGGGCGAAAGGATCGAGGCGCATTTCTCTTTTTTGGCGCGAACCGCGCCGATTGGGTTGACCGGAACAGGAGATGGTGTCGCGGCCAGGAGACGGCGGCACCGTCAACCAGGCTTCGCCGGCAGCTTCTCAAACTGCCGGAAGACTTGCTCGGCGACCGCCTGCAGGCGTGGGCGATCAAGTGTGCCGACAACGGCATAGCCGGATCCGTCATCGACCCAGTAGAAGGTCTGGACGTCCCCATGGCGCATGAAGGTGAGGTCACCCTCGCCAAACTCGCCGGTGCGCACGTAGACGGTCAGGCGGGAGCCCTTGTCGTCCTCGAACATGAACTGCGCCGCGATGTTCTGACCTGCCGGCAGGACGCGGCCGCCGACGAGGTGGAAGCCGAGCGAGGAGAGGTCTGGGATGGGCACGCTGTGGCCGAGCCGTTTGGCAACCCACTGCGCGAGGTGCGCCTGGTCGTTGGCCTTGACCTCGACCGGGTGAACGACTTCGACCGCGAAGGTGCGGTGGGCGTCGATGGCGTCGCGCGCCATGGCGGCCCAGCGCAGGCTGAGGACAAGCGGGAGGTCGGGACCGAGCAGGTCGTTGGCGATCCAGCCCGCCACCCCGCCAAGTCCGGTCCACAGGCAGGCCACCGCCGCAGCGCGCATCCAGCTCTTCCGGGCGCGCCGTTGCGCGGCGGCGATGCTGTCCATGCGCAGCCGCGCCGGGATCGGCTCCTCTGCCTTGCATCGCAGGCGCGCCCGCAGGGCGTCCTGCGTCGCCCGGCAGGCCGAGACGTGCCGGGCGAGCTCCGGGCGGTCGGCCAACATTGCCTGCACGACTTCTTGTCTCTCGGCATCGAGCCGGTCGTCAATCATCGCCTGCAGATCGTCCTCGCCGAGCGGGCGGTCGCGCGGCGTCATTTCACCCTCCTGAGGCGCGGCGCCTGTCCCGTGTCGAGATACGCTTGCAGCCGCTCGCGGCCGCGGCTCAGGCGCGACATCAGGGTGCCGACCGGGATCCCGAGAACCTGCGCCGCCTGCGCGTAGGATAGCCCTTCCACCCCGACGAGCAGGAGGGCACTCCGCTGCTCGATAGACAGGCGGTCCAGCCCTGCGAGCAGGTCGCCCATGTTGATCTGCTCCTCCGCGGCCGTGGCGCCGGGAACGGCGAGCGCCTCGTCCAAGCTGACATGCAGGCCACGCCGGGCCCAGCGACGCTTGAGGCTAACGAACAGGTTGTGCTCGATGGTGAACAGCCAACCCCGCACGTCGCCCTCCTGGCGTCGCAGCTGCCAACGCCGGACAGCATGTTCGAGTGTGTCCTGCACGAGGTCGTCCGCAGCGTCAGGATCGTGCAGCATTGCCCAGGCGTAGCGCCGCAACGCCGGGATGTGGGGCTCGATCAGGGCGGCGAGGTCGTCCATGAGGCCGAAACGCGTGTCCAAGATGAGCTTCCGCGTCATAGACGCCAAGGGCTCAACTCTATTCCAAGAACCGGCTTATCGCTCAGAGCTCGTCCGAAGACGTACGTGCAGGGTTGGTGTTGCAGGAGGTTGACAGGCGGGATCGACATCGGCCGATAGTGTGAAGTCGACACTACTACTGAGCAGAACCCTTTACATTCCGCTTGTCGTTCCTGCTGCATCGTCAGGTAGAGAGGTCCAGGGCTCGCAGCGTGAGCGGCCTTGCCGGAGGCAAATGCAGCTCGGTCACGTCGTCGACCTCGTCCGCGCGTAGGGAGGAGACCTTGCCGTTGCACAAAGTGATGACCCGGCCCGACGCGCGGATGGTCTCCGGCCGGTGCGCGATCACGATGCGTGTCACGCGGGCGTCCGCCAAGGCCGCGTTGACGGCCCGCTCGCGATCGACATCGAGATGGCTCGTCGCCTCGTCCAGCAGGAGCACGCCGGGCCGGCGGTACAGGGCCCGGGCAATCAGCACCCGCTGCTTCTGACCGCCGGAGAGCACTGTTCCCATGTCGCCGATCAAGGTGCTGTAGCCCATCGGCATCTGGATGATGTCGGCGTGCACCGCCGCCAGATCCGCGCATTCAACGACCCGCGGCAGATCGGGCTGCTCGGCAAAGAAGCTGATGTTGTCTGCGATCGAGCCCGCGAACAGCTGGTCGTCCTGCATCACGACGCCGAGCATGGCGCGGTAGTTCTGAAGACCGACCCGGCTCATCGGCTCGCCGTTGACCAGGATCTCGCCGTGGATCGGGGCCACGAGGCCGGAGAGGACCTTAAGAAGCGTCGTCTTGCCACCACCGGAGGGGCCCACGATGGCGACCGACTCGCCGGCCTCGATCCGCAGGCTCACGTTGTCGAGGATCCACGGTTCGTGCTCACCGTAGCGAAAGCTGAGATGGCGAAGCTCGATGCTCTGCGGCGGATACCCGTCCGACCGCAGGCGAGCCACGCTGCGCGGCTCCGGCTCCGTCAGGGCGATGTCGGCCAGGCGCTCGGCATGAATGCGGAGCATCTTCAGGTCGACGAGCTTGTTGATGAGCTCGGCGATGCGCTCGATGAACTGGTCCTTGTACAGGAGGAACGCAAGCAACAGGCCGACCGACATCGTGTTGGCCATGATGTGGCGCGCGCCGAGCCAGATGATGATGATCTTCAGGAAGCCGAACAGCAGCCCGTTCGCCGTCTTGAACAGGAACCGGAGCCGCTCGGTCACGAGCTGACGGTTGGTCGCGGAGACGAGCAGGTTCAGCCAGTGCGCGCGCCGCTCCTCCTGCCCGTTGAACAGCTTGATCGTGCGGATGCCGCGCAGGGTTTCGAGGAAGTGGCTGTCGCGCCGGGCCAACCAGACGATCGCCTCGGCGGACGCTTCGCGCAGCGGCGTGTAGGAGGCCCAGCGCAGACCCGCGTAGAGGAGCGCGCCCACGACCGTTACGGCCGCGAGGTCGGGCGCGAACAGAACCATGATCAGCAGCGTGATGCCGGCCATGATCCCGTCGATGATGCTCTCGACGAGTTCCGTCGTGACGACCTGGAGGATGGTCTCCTGCGAGGCGAAGCGGGACTGCACGTCACCGAGATGCCGGCTCTCGAAGAAGGTGGCGGGCAGGTTGATCAAGTGGCTGAACAGGTTGGCCCGCGACTGGATCTTCAGCGTGGCACTTAACCCGATCAGCATCCAGCTCCGCATGGCGGTGACGGCCGTCTGGATCAGCAGCAGGAGCGAGAAGCCGAGGGCGAGCGTCAGGAGCAGGTCGTGGTCGGCGGCGATGAGAGCATGGTCCACGACCCATTGCAGGAAGAGCGGGCTCGCAATCGCGAAGACCTCGATGGCCAGCGCCAGAACGATCTGGTTGCTCAGCGCCCTCTTCACGCCGACTGTGCGACCGAGCAGCCGCAGGGCACGGATGCGCGGCGGGGCCGTTGCCGGTACGAAGCGGTCGGTCGGGTAAAGCTCCAGCGCCACGCCGGTGAAATGGCGCGACAGCTGCGCCTTGCTGATCCGCCGGATGCCGCTGGAGGGGTCGTGCACGACGGCGCCGCCGCGCGCGACCTTCTGCAGGACGACGAAGTGGTTCAAGTCCCAGTGCAGGATGCAGGGCAGCCGCAGCTGCCCGAGTTCCGCGATCTCCAGGCGCAGCGGCCGGGTGGCGAAGCCGAGCTCGTCCGCGATCCGCATCAGCTCGTTCAGCGTCGCGCCCTTGAGCGACATGCCGTAGCGGCGGCGCAGATCGGCGAGCCCGGTCTGGTAGCCGAAGTAGCTCGCGACCATGGCGAGGCTCGCCAACCCGCATTCGGCGGCTTCCGTCTGCAGCAGCATCGGGACGCGGCGGCCCCAGCCGAAGTTCAGGCCTTCCAGTGCGGCTACGCGTGCCATGATCCGCTCAGGGTGTAGAGAGGTTCGAGCACCCACTCGATGAGGCGGCGGTTCTCGATCAGCACGTCCGCCTCCAGCTGCATGCCGGGCTGGAGCGGCACGGCCTGCCCGTAGGCGACGGCGGTCTGACGATCGAGATCGACCGTGATGCGGTAGACGGGCTCGTTGGCGCCAAACAGCGCCGTCAACCCGGTCAGGGGCTGGTTGAGCTCCGCCGGGTTCAGGGCGGAGCGGGAGACGCTCGCCACGACGCCGTCGTAGAAGCCGAACTTCTGGTAGGGGAAGGCTTGGTAGCGCAGGAGCACCCGCTGCCCGGCGCGCAGGAAGCCGATGCCGCGGCTCGGGCTGAACAGCTGCGCCTGCAGCCTGGACCGCGACGGCACGATGCCGAAGAGGGGGATTGCGGTGCTGGCGTTGCCGCCGGTCTCGGCCTGGAGGCCCGTGACCGTGCCGTCCTGCGGCGCTGTGATCACGATCTCCCGACGCGCCTCTGCCTCCAGCAGGTCCTGCTCCAGGGCCGCAACGTTGCGCTCGATCTCGTTCTCCTGCGTCTGCCGGCGCAGCGGTACGGCCCGCAAGGTCGCCCGGGCCTCCGCCTGCTCCCGCTCCAGTGTAGCGAGGCTGCGCTCCAGGGCCTGGAGTTTGGCGGCCTCGTCGAGCCGATCCTTCTCGGCATCCTCCATCCGCGGCGCGGTGACGATGTCGCGCTTGCGCAATTCGCGAAGGCGGGCCGCGGTCCTGTCGGCCATCTCGATCTTGATCTTCTGCAGGCCGAGTTCGAGTTCCAGATGCTTCTGCTCACTGGCGAGGATCTCAAGCTTCTTGCGAGCATTGTCGAGCTGATCCTCGAACACGCGCCGTTGGATGCTCTTCTCCTGCACCATGCTGTCGCGACGGCGCTTCAGCTGCCTGACGATCTCCTGCCGCGTAGCTCCGGCCGTGCTGCTCAGCATCTCGGTCGAGATGACCAAGATTGGGCTGCCCTTCTGCACCACCATGCCTTCCCGGACGAAGACCTCCTTGATCACGCCGGCCTGCGGGGAGAAGCTCCGAAGGACCCCCTGCTCCGGCACCAGCCAGCCATTGATGCGCGCCTTGCGCGTGTAGGAGCCGAACACGAGCAGCAGCAGGATGGCCATCGTCGCGGCCGAGGCGAAGAGCGCAAACATCCAGTGGGTGAGGCGCGGCTCCAGGAGCACGGTGCCGAGCCATTGCGCCTGCCCCTCGGCCAGCACCTCTGCCCGGAAGAGCGACTCCCGCTGGATGGGTAATTGCTCCTGGCCGGCCGCGAGGTCGCAGGCCGCTGCCTCCCGGTTCATGGGTCGACCTATGCTTCGTTGCAGCTCCTGACGGAATAGTCCTTCACCTCAAAGCTCAGCTCGATGACCTGCGAGGTCCTGCGCACCTGAAGAACCTTGCGGAGCCGGGGCTCAAAGAAGTCTTTCAGTAGGGGTGGGCGCGCCGCACGGAAGTAGAAGCTCGGCGAGGCCATGACCTTGCTCGACGCGAGCAGGCCGAGCTCCTCGCCGCGGGTGGCGGTCTGGACGATGCAGGGCGCGTAGCGGATGCCCATGGCGCGCAGCGCGTAGGCGCGGTGATGACCGTTGTGTAGGAGCAGGCGCGTGTCGGATTGGACAACGCTGAGGAAATTCGACCCGAAGCCCACGACGAGCGCGATAGCTCCGCTGACAGAGCCAAAGGCAACGTGCTCAGCGAGGTCCTGCGGCTTCAACAGGAGACATTCGTGGAAGCGGAGGTCCGATGAGGCCGAGGTGAACAGGTACCGGCGCGGGCCGGCCTTCTGAACCTCGACGGGCGCCTCGAAGTCGCCCAAGGGCTGGCAGAAGCGGAACAGCGCTTCCGCGCTCAGAAGATCATCGGCCCGAGCCACAAGCCGCTCGGCATGGTCGAGGTCGATATGGGACTGTGCCACCACCAGACGGTCGAGCTCGACCATGGCGAAGCGAGTTGGCAGCTTGTCGAAGGCGCGACGGTAGCGAGGGTCGGCCCGCACCTCCTCGACCAAGTCGGCATAATCCGCGTCGAGGTCTCTGACCTCGACGGCATCGGCCACCCCGGCCTCGTTGAGTTCGAGATGATGGTAGTAGTCGTTCGCCGCGCGCCATTCATCGACGAGCTCCGAGCGTGAGACTGCGGGGGCACCGACCGTGTGATCCTCGACGTACCCGAGGAAGTCCTGCAGGCCGGGCTGTCCGAGCAGCCAAGCCTCCCTGACGCCTGCACCCTGCCCGCGGCAGGTCACGGGCCATTGTTGCCGAGCATCCATCCCGTCCTCCCAAGGCCTGCCGCCGGGCCGGCGCGGCGGTCACGTCCGTCGCGTTGGCCGCGCACCGGCGGCTTGCCGCCGGTGCGCTTGGCGCTTACGAGTACTTCTTGTGGCTGCGGGACTTCGACTTCCGGTGCGAGCGGCTCGCGTGCCAGGTCCCACTCTTACCTTGCTCTTGCTGCCGTGCTTCTTGGGGCAGGAGGCCCAGAATGAGGAACCTGCGCCATAGGCATGCTCATTTTTTGTTTGGTCAGTTCGCTTCTTTCGTCAGTTTGCGCATTTTATCTCTCCCTTGCTGGCGAGCCGCAGCTTATCCGCTTCGGCCTGAGTTATTTATCAGTCCGGTTGAGTATATTGAGAGGATAAGACTCTCAATTTTATTTTATACACAGTCGATATTAAGGTGCAATCTTGAAAATATCTATCATCAATACTGTGCGGGATTAGACAAATTCCGCGAGGGCCTTGCGGGTCCTTCGTGCGATGATGCTCGGATCGGGCCGATAGAAACTAGCGCGAATACATCGCTGCGCCGATTGTACCGGCGCGCTTCGTGTCGAGCTGCAATGCCATGCATACGAGATCAGGGTCGCTGTTTTAGGTCCGGCCCCGCCTGCTCACGTCCTACGCAGCCAGTCGAGCAGGGGAACTTCTAGAGAAGGCGCCCAACAGCACAGATGTGCGCATGGCATTCCTCCTATTTATACTGCGGCATTGCCGCGGGATAGCCCTTTCGGATTAACCCGACAGGAACTTTTAGGGCATTCGCCGATAGGCGGCGCTTGCCGGCTAACTGTTCGTGTTCAGATCCCAGATTCAATCAGCAGTAGCATTAACAAATGCCGGCGATGTTCACGTTTTCCTCAAATCGCGCCGTGTTCCAGGCGCATACTTCGAATGTGCCGGGCTGCGATGGAGAATTGAGCTCCGCAGCGCACGCACGCGCAGGATACTGGCGGCTTGCCCACAGTTGGACAGCCGGCTCGTGGGCCGCGTTCAGGCGCGGGCCGGGCACATGCGCGCTGCTCCTCAGGCGCACCGCCCTTCGATGTGTTGGCAACATGGACGCTGCGCAGGCCCGATTATTCCCGGCGCCCTCAAAAAAATTCCCGCGAAACCCCTTTTGTCATGCGCCGAACCAAAAAACCCGACATAGCACCAGAGTTCTGACTCAGCTTGATTGGCGGATCTTGGCCGGAACCTGCTGCAAACCGTACCTCCGACCCTCGACGATTGACACCGCTGATCGAGAGGAGGATGCGAGACGCTTCAACGCCCAGATCGAGCATCTGACGCAGCGCGGCGATCTGGCGGAGCGCGCCCTGAAGGTTTCCGAGCGGCTTTCGGCCGAGCGGCAGAGGCTCTTTGGGACCGAGCGCGAACGCAATGAGGCGCTCTCGCGTGCGCTGAAGGCAGCGCTTCAGGAGGCGGAAGCCCAGCGGGCGCGCGCCGACCAGGCCGCTGCGGAGAATTCCCGTTATCGAAACGCGGTTGCGGGCGAGCAAGAGAATGCAGGGTCTCTCGCCGACACGCTGGCGAAGGTTCGCGCCGAGATCGATGCTCTGAAAGGCGGACTGACCCGCGATGCGATCCAGAGCAACCTGGAGGCCGGACCGCGTGCGCGGGTCGCCAACGTTCCGCTAGCTGAACGCTCGTTGGCGCCCGGCGATTAAAATGACGGTCGGGCCGAGCCGCCGCCAAGCACGGCAGCGGCCGAGAAACTTGCGGGACCGGCCGGCGAGGACTCCGGCTCTCCTGCCGACAATACCGGAAGACCAATACCCGTCCCCTGATCAGGCTGGGCGGCGACCTGCGCTCGCGGCGGAGCCTGCGGAGCCACCAAGGCGAGTCCCCTCAGCGCCGCGACCGCGAGCCCAGAGGCCGCCCAGACAGACATGGAGGGCAGGCACGGCGCGGCGCCACCAGATGACGGCCGTCGCCAGGCATCGCAAGACAGGGGCCGGAGCGCGAGCGCCGACAGCACAATTCTGCGCCGGGCCACGGAGCTTCTCAGTCAAGGCGACATCGCCGGAGCGCGCCGCTTGCTGGAATATGGTGTGGGTGCCGGCAGCACGGCGGCCGCGTACGCGCTGGCGCAAACCTACGATCCGGCTGCCCTATTGGTATGGCGCGCCGTCGGAGTGCAGGGCGACACAGCCAGGGCGAAGGAACTCTATCGACGCGCGGCGGCTGGCGGCTTCGGGCAGGCAGGGGAACGCCTTCGTCGGCTGGATTGAGCGGGGTGCATCACTGCATCCTTCATGGCGCGACCGCCGCCGCCGACACCCCTCCAAAAGACATTAGGAGAGAGGCGTGCGGCCGGTGCCTGCCGCCCCAGATGCGTGAACGGGTGCGCCAGCCAGCCTGAGACGAAGAGTTTGTAGGGCGTTTCGGAACGGCGAGCTTACCGGCCTGTGGCATTGCTCAGGGCCTGACCTCCCGGCTGCAAGCGCCCATGGCCCATGCTCGAGCTAAAAAATAGGCCCGCTGTGGGCGGGCCAGTTTCAGCAAGGGAGAGAAAGAAAGAAGCGTGTACGTCAGCCGACGAAGTCCGTCACTGAAGCAGGTCAGCAGTAGCTGTGCTTGCCCTTCGACTTGGAGTGTCCCTTAGACTTCGAGGCGTGCTTGGAGTGCCCCTTAGACTTCGAGCCATCCTTGTGACCCTTACTGGGTGCGGAGTAGCTGCTGCCAGCGCCGTAGACGTGCTTCAGTTCTTCAGTCGTCAGATCACGCATGGTACATCTCCCTTTCTCAAGGTCGCCGGGCAGGGACCCGACGATCGAGAGAATATCTTTGCAACTAGCCAAGTAAAATTGGATTTGTTAAGCAATTTTAGCACAGAAGAACTGTACAAATTCTGACCAAGATCTCCTGCCCAATTTATACTAAATTGGTAGTACGAAGTGTGTATTTTCTGGCGGCATCTTTGAACCCGCTCGCGAGCGAGGCCGCGCGAGGCGCGGAATGTCGACGCCGCTGCAGAATGTGCGCGCACCCAGCTTCCACTCCGAGGGATAGCGGGCAGAAGCATGCACGTCACAAAGGCCGCAAGGCTGATGGCACTGCAAGATCCGGCGGCTTCGCTCTGCCCACAACCGATACCGGCAGGCAATGCCGCTCATGATGAGGTGAGTGGTACCATTCGGCGGGCTCTCCTTAATTACACATCGCTCCGTCGTAAGCCGTGCCCTGAGTGCCGGAGCCCGCAGGGCATCAAGCTCGGTCTCGGATAGAAGATGGTCGTGCCGCAGCCTCTAGATCGGAGAATTGGACATTCTTGTCTCCCAAAACACTGGGCTATAGCACAAGAATCGGGCTCGTGACGCAATTGATGGATAGGTTCGTTCTACGAGCAGACGCATCCTGCCACTTCTGACGGCGTCAATGCATCTAAGCTATATCTCTTCGAGATTCTTCCACTCTTGATAGCCCACAGGATTGTAGATTAATTCCAGCGTCGGCGTAAGGCGGAGTTCCCTTCCTCCAAATTTTCGCTTGAATGCACTAATGTCTGACCACCCATCGCTCGGTTCATCCTGCGGCGTGACCCCAAATAGGTCGTAGCAATGACAGCCACGACTCTTTGCGTTACGCATGATTGCAAAGTGAAGAAGGTATGGCGCCATTACATTGCGATGAACGGCGCGCGAGCCGCCATGGTAGTAAGTAGCAGTGCGACCAAAATACGTAACAAGCGCAGTCGCTAGCCTTTCACCTCGATATTCTGCAAAGAAAATTGATCCACGTTCGGGAGCTGAAAGCAGCGGGATTAATTTTTGGAAATAGCGTCGGCTGAGGGCGGTGCGATGTTTTCTCGAAAATGTCTCCTCATAGAGTTCAAGAAAGCTCTCAATGCCCTGCGCCGAAGTATCCTCGACGACCGACACGCCATGCCTATGAGCCACGCCTATGTTGTACCTTCCTTTTGGCTTCATTTGCCGAAGCATATCATCCTCTGACTGGGTCAGATCGATGCATTGCGTATCTCTTGGTGACCCGTAATAATGCTCCGATTCGCGAAATCCCTTCACAAAGCTGGGCACGCCCTGCCAGCGCGGATTGATGCACAAGTGACTGACCGACTGCGGTTCGCTCTGCCGCTTTTGGTCGACGAACTGCAGCACCGCATTGAATATCTGCTCTCGTTCGCTTTCCGAGTCCCCGTCGGAAAAAACTGGGCCGTCCGGTATGTAATAATAGCACCATTTGGGGGAGAACTGGCGTTTTAGAACCATCGCGCCGCCAACTATATTTGCACCGTCCTTAAAGACGGTTCCAAAATGCTCCCACCCTGAAGCAGATTTGAAGGCCGTATACCAGCTTGATTGCCGAAATCCGGTAGTTGTTTTTGATTCGAGGAACTCGTCCCAGGCATTCCATGCCCGGATCTGCCTAATATCTTGTCTTCCGTACGCCCCGGTTTGCATTGCCACAACCCTCCTGTGCGCAAGTCGACATTTTGAAACTGAAATATCTCCGGCCACCTCTGCCAAATTTAAGCTGCCAACGGTAGATCGAGAAGGCCTAAATGCGTCAGAGCATGAGACTAACATGACACGCCTACCCCAAACAACGCTTGGCAAATTTGACTTTTATAGAAGTCTGATTGAGTATTCCGTCAATGCTGCCCTGGCCGCACCCAGTAAGTGAGAAAGGATATCACCACGCATAAGCTATCGCCGCAAAAGTTGAAGAACGTCTGTTATGTTGACGACTGTTACCAGGGGCACCGCAGAGTGGTACAGGCGGTACAGGTGGTACTGCAGAGCGGATGCAAGCGAGCCCAGGTGGTACCGGGAGTGTGACAATGTGGTACCGGTAGGCTGCCGGCGAGAGACCGGTACCTCCTTGTAATCGGTCAGTACCACCCTCTGTCAGGATTCCCCCTTCGAGTACCGCCTGTACCACCTGGTAGATAGCCACGGGTCTGTCAGGAATTTCGTGTGGGGACGGCCATAGTGGACCCGAAGGAGGTTCCCGATGGCCCGACGCAAAGCCCCCCGCATCCCTGACGCGATCCTAGACCAGCTTCTGGCCGGCGCCGATCCCAAGACGGCGTTCGAGTCCGACGGCTTGCTGGACGCGCTGAAGAAGGCCCTGGCCGAGCGGGCGCTCAACGCCGAGATGGACCACCATCTGGCGGGCGAGGACGCCGGCAACAGCCGCAACGGCTATGGCCGCAAGACCGTGACCACTGAGACCGGCCGGATCGAGCTGGCGATCCCGCGTGATCGGCAGGCGACGTTCGACCCGCAGCGGATCGCCCGCTATCAGCGCCGCTTTCCGGGCTTCGACGACAGTCCTGGGGAGAGGGTACGAAGCGACAAGTTCAGATTTCCTTGGGGCACTCCGAGCTTCGGCACTTCAGCCGGCTCCCCGATGCTCACCTGCGAGGCGCCCGCCATCCTGCAGCCTTCGCTTCGTCCTCGGTGCAGAACATCCGCTCGCCAGAAGCCTCATCGACTACGGTGCGCTCGTAATCGCGCGTGCCCGGCCGATGGTAGATGTGATCGCCCTTGCGGTTGATGTTGCCCTTGATCCGGCAGTCAGCTCGCTCTGAGGAGCTTGCCGCCGGACCCGCCTGCTCGGGCGTGGTCCCAACCTGCTCACCGCCTGCTCGTCTCGCGCGGCGCCATTCTGATGGTTCTTGGAACGTACTGGCCCAAATGCCGCGCTTCAGGGAATTCGCTGTGGCTTCGGCCTCAACGTAGTCGGTGGAGTAGCGCCGGTACGAGATGGCGTATCCCTGTGCCACCATCCAGGCATTCAGATCCTCGCCGCCCTTCCGGCAAACCGCGACCGTTCGGCCGTAGCGATCTGTGTCTCGTGGTTCGCACGAGACGATGCTCTGACCGATGTGATCGGCGAGCGCTAGCGCCGCCTGCTGACCGCACCGGTAGTCCTGGCTGTGCGTGCACACCGTGGTTGTCACGGCGGCCCAGAATCCGGGCACCCGCTCTCAGCCCCGGCAGATCCCGTCGTACTTGATCAACTCACCCCTTCGCCGCGGCCCAGTTCAGTCCGGCATGAGCGTCTACGAGGCTGGTTGTCGGTGCATCGGGGAGCAGCGCCGCAAATGCCGCTGCCATCTCCTGTTCCACTATCCGCTTCACCGCAGCGACCGCCTCTGCCTTGTCGTCAACCTCAACGACGAACTCGTCGTGCACCTGCAGCACTAGGTCGGCCGTGCCGCTTATATCGGTAAGGAGGCGCCGGCTGATGCGGATAGTAGCCTCTAGCGCGATCTCGGCGGCGGTGCCCTGAACGGGGAGGTTCAGGGCAAGGTTCCGGGCGTACTCACCTTTCGGCTCCCATGAGAAGCGGTAAACCCGTCCTCCGATGGTCGCGGCCGTCCGGCTTCTGCGGCTCCGATCAGCCTGCTCCCTCTGCCAGCGCGCCACTCCAGGGTAGGTGGCGAGGAACCGGTCAATGACCTGCTGAGCCTCGTCCAGGCTCATCACCACGCCATAGGCATCTCGGGCAAACTCCCGCAGGCCGCCTGGGCCCGAGCCGTAAATAACACCGAAATTCACCGCTTTGGCCTTCTGACGTGCCTCCTTGTGGGCTGGGTTGGCTGGGTCGAACGCCTCGGTTCGGATGCCGAGCATACCGGCCGCTGTCACAGCGTGAAGGTCCAGCCCGTTCCGATAGGCCTCGGTCATCACCTCGTCGCGCGCGATCGCGGCCATCACCCGCAGTTCGAGCTGGGAATAGTCGGCGACCACGAGCACCTTTCCTGGAGCTGCCACGAACAGCGACCGCATCGCCTCGGATTTCGGGATGTTTTGCAGGTTCGGATTGGAACTGGAGAACCGGCCGCTCTTCGCTGCGGCAATCCCGAAATTGCCATGCAGACGGCCGGTGTGCGGGCTGATCCGCGCGAGGAGCTTGTCACCGAAATTCGACCGCAGCTGCGCCAACAATGAGTGACGGACCAGCAGCTCGGCACCGGGCAGGATGCCGATCAGCCTCTTAAGGTGCTTGGCCTTCGTCGACAGAGCACCGGATTCCGTTCGGGGCCATGTGGCAAGCCGCTTGGGCCCTGTCTCAGCGTCGAGGCGCTCCAACCCTGCCTTCAGCCATACCGCTACCTGCGGACCACTACGGCCTGTTCGGCCTTGAACGTGTTCCGTGTGCGGGCGTTTTGCTCCTCCTGACTGGGAGGAGTGATGCTGGACGACGCAGAATGGAGAAAGCTG
>NZ_JBAWTG010000089.1:0-18783 GCF_037106235.1 Methylobacterium nigriterrae
GCTCGCCCATATCGTGAGGATTCGGGCGTTCGGGCAGCACAGCTCGGCTGTCGGCTACACGCTGAGCTTCGGATTGCAGACCAAGTAGCGGTGGCCCTCTTATCCACCATTGGTGTTCTGTCTACGAGGTGCGGGGATGTCGGGCCGGGCATGACGGCCATCGTTCCATGAGGTTCTTAGGCTTGGGGCGGGAGCCGTTCCAAAACTCCGTGATCAACGTCATTGGAACGGCCTCGGAACATTCCACACGGGTGAGCCCTATTGGAACGCGGACGTGGCGAGACACCTCAATCCAAGCATGGAGGCCGCTGATCGAGATCAGCCGGAGATGGAGTATGCATCTGCTTGAAACGCCGGATGGCCGCTACATCGTCGTGCATGGTCGTTTATGGCGACGACACCGGCCGGATTTGGAGCCAGTCGAGCGAGACCGCCTGGTCCGTGCCCTGATTGAGGCCCGTCGAGCGCTCAGAGCGGGCCGACGGTCAGGAAATCCGGCGGCGATTGCTGCGGCTACCGCGGCCGTCGATGCCGCCAAGCGTGGTCTTGGTGAGCGTGGGCCCGTTTGGTGGACCGACAGCACTCCGGATTTCGACCGCCGACTGATTCGGCACACCTTCTATGCGGCTTGGTACCAGGCGTTGTCCGGCCCCGAGAAGTCGATGCTTGGCCGACGCTGAAGGCGGCTGAGCCGTATGCAGGTGCTAAAGGTCTGCTGACGGGTGTCCTCACCAGCAGGGTATAGGTGGTACAGGCGGTACTCGAACGGGAAATCTCGGGCGGAGGCGATACCGGACGTGGTCAAGCTAGTCAGCCCGCCTTCCCACCGGCGGGGTGCTGCCCTTCAACCTGGCCACCGCCATGCGCGGTCCCAAGCACGTGGTCCGGCGCGCCAAGGCACCCGTGCTGGCGCCGGAAGAGGCGCGGCAGCTCCTTGACGGCATCGCCACGGGCACATCGGGGGCTGCGCGATCGGGCCCTGATCAGCCTCGCGCTCTTCACCTTCGTCCGGATTGGCGCGGAGACTGCCATGAGCGTCTAGAATCGCGTCGCGAGGCTGCGTTTTCATACAGTCTGGAACAGGAGCTGCAATCAACACTGATCGTTTGCTGCCACGCTCCAGAGAGCAGATGGCTTGCGTCCGTGGAACAAGCGCTCGGCATATGGGCTGATCAGCTGGATGCCCCCGACCTGCTCGACTGTGAGTTGGACGAACTGCTTGCGCTCCCATGTCCCAGCAGTGAAGAAGATGTGGGTCACCTCCTCGCGCGATAAAACACGGAAGGCCGGCAGATCAGGCCCAGGTCTCACAACGGATCCGGCTTGAACTGCTGGATCATAGCCTAGAGGGCGAACCCACAAGGTCTGTGTCATGGCACTACCCCAGCACCGAATCGGCACGAAAGAGTTTCACCTCTTCGTACGGAAGATTCGAGTCTTAGTTCAAGGATCCGCAAGAATCCAAACTCTTATCCGACCAAATTGGGATTAGAACTTCTGGATTATTACCTCAAATCCCGCCTCATCGAGACCGAGGTTCCTTCAGAATTGCGCAGGATCACCACCGAGTCTGAGGTTGGCGTCATAGGGGTAACGAAGGCCCTTTGGGGTTTATAGTAGTTAAGCACCAAAACGGCCGAGCCGTGGCCGTTCCCGCTCATCTCCTTCAAAAGCAAATCGAAGGAGGCCGACGTTCTATCGAGCGGAGAGAACCGTGTTATGCCGATTTCCTGTTCATGACCCTGTCTCGCCGTCCATGCTCAAGCCCTACTCGATCTGACTTTCGTGAACTTGTTCAGCAAGCGGTCACTCGTGAGGAGGTGGAAAGAGCCGCAGTCGCCCTGCTTTATGATGAGACCGAGTTGCTCAGTTCGAGCGGCATCCTTCTCCTCCATGATGTCCTCAAGCGGGCGGACTTCGAGATCATCAAGGCTGCGGTCAGCGTCCGGTAGGCTGCATCGGCTGGGGCGGTCGTACCACTCGAGTAGCGAAGGACGGCAGGGCGACGGAGGGGAATACCTCAATGCCGCCATACATGGATCCTTTAGGATCGCACGTCGTGAAGCTTGAGCCTCTGCTCGGGACGTGCAAGCGTTTCGCACGGCGGCGATCGATACCTCCTGGCCCACGCCGAGAAGGCTCGTCACCGGTTCCAACATGCAGCCTTTGCGTCGAAAGAGCGTCAGCGAGTACCGGGCCAGAGTAGCCAGGCTGGCGCTGAGGAAGATGGCCTGCGGCGCTGTCGCGAAACGGAAGATTGCGACCTTCGCCGCGGCCGCCTTGCTCGTGGTCATCCCTGCAGGCCCGACGCTGGATGAGGCTTCGCTTGTCTCGTCGCTAGCTTCAGCTACACCCTACCTGAACTCGACAACTGCAGCGGCCATTCCACGGGTTTTCATCACCACGATGGCCGGTGGTCCGGCCTACGTGTACGCGCAACATGCCCCGTTTGCGCGCAGCGAGGTGCGCATCGAACAATCCGCCTTCCAGACGATTGAGGATGCTTGGTCAGCGGCCTTCTTTGGTGACAGGCAGCGGATGTCGGAGTTCATCGAACACTCCGCCCTGATCAACGGCCTCCCGGTCGAGTTCCTAATGCGCCTCCTGCGTCGGGAGAGCGGCCTCAACCACCGAGCCGTCAGCCGCGCCGGCGCCCAAGGTGTCGCTCAGTTCATGCCTGGTACCGCCAGCGAGCGCGGGCTAGCAGATCCGTTCAACCCGTTCGAGGCTATTCCCAAGTCCGCAGAACTCCTGAAGGAGTACCGGACCCGGTTCGGGAACCTGGGCTTTGCGGCGGCGGCCTACAATGCTGGCCAGCAGCGTGTCAGGGATTGGCTCTCCGGTCGCTCGGCTCTGCCCAAAGAGACGCGTGAGTACGTCGCGAGGATCACTGGCAGAACGGCCGACGATTGGCGCCGAAGTGGAGACACCTACGCTACAGCCGAACCAGTATTTGATCCGTTGCGGAATTGAGTGTGGATCGGCGGCACCCTCTGCCCGGTAGGAGCAGAGGTAAATGCCGGCAAGCCCGTCAAATCCGCTGGCAACCCTCCTGGAGAGCCGGCCCTTATCGCCCCGTCTCGTCGGCCGGAGTCAGAACACTGCTGTCTGTAGAGAGACGCCGTTAGCTAAGAGGTACAGGTGGTACAGGAGGTACTCGAAGGGGAAATCCTGAAAACGGGTGGTGCTGGACAGGGTACAGGGTGGGACCTGCCCCCCTGCCGACAGCCTACCGGTACCACCCTGCCCCTCCGCCGGTACCACCCGAGCCTGCTTGTTTCCGCTTTGCAGTACCGCCTGTACCACCTGTACCTCGGTGAGAAAATCTCTCTATGCAGCGCTTTTGCCAGAGGCGCCGGTGGACGGCAGCTGGGGCGCAGCCTGAGGCCAGAAGACGACCGCTGAGGTGCACCGATCACAGCCCTCGCGCTCTAATTGCTCAACGCGCCACCAGAGGTGGTAGGCACCAGCTGCTCGTTCCTCCTGCAGCAGATTACCGCCCGAACGAAGCCTGCAAGGAGGTGACACATTCTGTCGGCTCGCTCTGATGGATCTCCCGAGGTGATGATTCTTAACCGCGCCCTCTCTTGGATCGTTGCACATCCAAGCATCAGCCACGTGCTGACCGCTTCCGTAGAGGTGATTGGGGTGATGCTCGTGATGCGCCTACTCAACTTCCATGACCCTGAGTTCATCGCAGCTGCTCTCGTCTCGGCCTTCTACTACGGTCGGGAAGCCGGGCAGAGAGAACACACGCTTAAGCATCGCGGCGCAGCGCCATTGCGGGCCGATCTCGGCGCCAAGTTCCTGTTCGGATGGGGGCGGGCAAACGTGATACAGTGGATTGCCCCGACCCTCGCCGTCTTAGCGATAGCGCTGGTGGTGCGCGGGGGTATTCGCTGAGCAGGGTCCCCAACGTGCTGTTGTCGGTGGGATGTGGGGCGTGGCAGCCGAAGGCAAGTCGCTGGAGGAGATTGCGAAGCCCCTTGCTGCAGAGGAGTGAGGCTGCCGAGAATACGCACGGACTAAAAATGCGAGCGCGTCAGAGCACGAGCGAAATGGTAGAGGCTCAATCGTCCCGCACGCTGTTCTGCCGGCGTCTCTCCGCTGGCGCGCGTGAGGTTATGGGCTGTGTTGATCAGCGCCAGATGCGAGAAGGCCTGCGGGACATTGCCGACTTGGCGGCGTAAGTGCACGTCATACTCCTCGGACAGCAAGCCAACATCATTGCGAAAGGCAATGAGGCGTTCAAACAGCGCTCTCGCCTCTTCACGCCGTCCGAGCAGGAGATAGGCGTCCGCCAACCAGAAGCTGCAAGCCAGGAACGCGCCCTCGCCTTCAGGTAGGCCGTCTGCCGTCCGCGCGGTGTCATACCGGAGGACCAAGCCGTCCCGCACCAACTCGCGCTCGATCGCTTCGACGGTGCCGACGATCCTCGGATCGGATGCCGGCAGGAACCCGACAGCGGGCAACAACAGCAGACTGGCATCAAGCTCCCGAGAGCCATAGGCCTGTACGAAGCTGCCTCGCGACGCGTCGTAGCCCTTGCTGCAGACCTCCTCATGAATCTGTTGTCGGATCCCGCGCCACCGTTCCAGGGGGCCGGGAAGTCCGAAATCCTCGACGCTCCGGATGCCACGGTCGAAAGCAACCCAGGCCATCACCTTTGAGTGCACGAAGTGCTGGCGACCCCCACGCACCTCCCAGATCCCGTCATCGGGCTCGCCCCAGATCGTCCCCAGGTGGGCCAAGAGGGCGCATTGGAGTGACCATGCGGCGGCACTGTCCGGCAGGCCTCCCCGACGAGCTTGATGCAGAGCATCCATGAGCTCCCCAAAAACGTCGAGCTGCTGCTGCCCGTGCGCCGCATTGCCGATGCGAACTGGCCTCGACTCCTCATAGCCCGGTAGCCACGACACCGCCCACTCAGTCAGGCGCCGCTCGCCGGCCAAGCCGTACATAATCTGCATCTGGTTTGGGCTGCCGGCGACAGCGCGCAGGAGCCAGTCTCGCCAAGCGCTCGCCTCGTCGAAGAAGCCTGCGTTCATAAGCGCCAGCAGGGTCAGTGTGGCATCGCGCAGCCAGCAGAAGCGATAGTCCCAGTTGCGAGGTCCACCAATCTGTTCCGGCAACGACGTGGTTGCCGCCGCTACGATGCCGCCCGTCGGGGCGTAGGTGAGCGCCTTCAAGGTGATGAGCGAGCGCTTCACTGCCTCGGACCAGGGGCCCGCCTCTCGGCAATGGCCAGACCAGTCGCGCCAGAACGCTTCAGTTCGAGACAGTGCCTCTATGGGATCAATGACGTCAGGTGCCCCTTCGTGCGACGGCCCGTAGGTCAGCACGAAGGGAACGATCTCCCCTGCCTGAATCTGAAATGATGCGAACGTGCAAAGATCCTTGCCACGCAGCGGCACCGGGGTGCGCAAGATAGCCATGTCGGGCCCCGCGACGGCTCGCACACCACCGCCGGCCTGTCGTGTGACCCATGGAACGGTTGCGCCGTAGCCGAAGCGGAGGATGAACTCCATCTCGATGGCGACATGGCCCTGCTCGCCGATCACAAGGCGGACAACGTCTGAGTTCTGGGTTCGCGGCGGCATAAAATCGATAACTCGAACGGTACCACCCGAAGTCTCGAAGCACGTCTCCAGGATCAACGTGCCCTCGCGGTAGCGACGTGTGGTTGCTTTGATGGGCCCTGCTGGGCTGAGGCGCCAGCAGCCATGCTCCCGGGTGCCAAGAAGGGCCGCGAAACAGGCGTCCGAGTCGAAGCGGGGCCAGCACAGCCAGTCGATGGAGCCGTCACGACCGACGAGCGCAGCCGTCTCGCAGTCGCCAATCAGCGCGTAATCCTCGATCTTCAGCCTTCTTTCTAGCGAGTCCAGCATTGTGGTTTATCCTCACGCCTGGGCGACATCGGCGAGCGAAGTTTGCTGCTAGGAGGGCAGACTGCGCCAAAAGTACAGCGCCGATTTACTGCGGACACAAGTGCCGCCGGCCCGATCAGCGGTGAGTGATGTTCTGCAGCAGTGTATCAGAGGAGGGCGTCGATGGGACTGCCACACAGCCAGTGCCCTCAAATGCAAGACCACCCTCTGCAGGAGGGTACAGGCGTTACAGGCGGTACTCGAAGGGGGAATCCTGACAGAGGGTGGTACTGACCGATTACAAGGAGGTACCGGTCTCTCGCCGGCAGCCTACCGGTACCACATTGTCTCGCCCCCAGTACCACCTGAGCCTGCTCGTTTCCGCTCTGCAGTACCTCTGTACCGCCTGTACCACCGGGTCATAGATCTCGCAGATTCAGCTGCAGAATTTGTCCCCGAAGTAGCTGGGAGAGCGGCCAGTCACACGACGCAAGCACGGGGTCTCCGGCGGCACTGCAACAGAAGGGATCTTCTCCGACAAGGTCCATCGGGATGGAAGTATATGCTTCTAAAGATGGGTCGCGAAACGTCAGGCTGCACCGGCGCAAGCCACCCACAGGGCCGGGCGGTTGAGGAGAAGGCCCATGCCGGCGGGAGGCCGACGGGCTCACTTTGCCCGACTTGGCCTCGGCTCCCACGCACGCGTGCAGGGCACCTGCCGAAGGTCGAAAGGGAACCCCGTGGCGCTGAAAGGCACCGGAAACTGCCGCCAATTAACACTTCTCTAAGCTTGTTGTGAGCGGATTAACTCGGAAGGGGGGTAGGAAGTTCGAAAAAGTTTGAAGGTAAACAACATGGCAGTTGCAGCCCAACCACGGGTCGAAACTATAGAACGCCGACAGCAGGTTCGCGAGCAAACATCTTTGATGGCGGTGGTCGCCGATGCCGATGGCCGGCAGGTCCCATGCCGGGTGCGGGACATCTCAGACAGCGGCGTGATGCTGGAGTTTGACGAGGGGTCTGAGGTTAACCTCGGACATAAATTCGAGATCTGCGTACTGAGCACTAGATCACGCTTCAGCGTCAAGCTGGTCTGGCGGAAGGGCCGGCAAGCCGGCGTTCTGTTTTGCCTCTGAGCCTACTGGTCTGACCCACACGTCCGGAAGGATCTGATCACCAGAAAGGCCGATCACTGTCCGCTACAGCCTGTTATGACTTGAGCCAGTCGAGGGCAGCGGCGAGGCAGAGAACACCGGCGAAGCTGGTGGCAGTCTTCTCGTAGCGCGTGGCAACAGCGCGCCACTCCTTCAATCGCGCCCAGAGACGCTCGACCCGGTTACGGTTGTTGTAGATCCACTCCGGGCAAGCGACAGGAGCCTCGTGCCGCTGCGGCGGGATCGCAGGCCGTGCGCCCATGCCCCAGATGTGCTCGCGGAAGCGGTGGCTCGTGTCGCCACGGTCGCCCACCACCCGCTTGGGCACGCCCCCCGGCAACTGATCGAGCAGAGGGATGGCATGAGGCAGCTCATGCGCCTGACCGGGTGCGATCCGGAAGGCGATGGCGCGCCCCGCCGCGTCAGCGATCACGCAAGCCTTGGTTCCGGTTCCATATCCACCACGAGAGCGGCCAAGCGCCTCACGATGATCGCGCTCAGCTTGAGATCCCCCCTTCGCGCGGCCCCGGCCGCCTTCTGGTGAGCGCGCACGCTGGAGCCGTCGAGGAACACCATGCCGCGAGCTGCACGCCGCGCTCCTGAACAAGGCTGAGGAGCCGCTCCCAGACGCCGGCACGTGCCCACCGGATGAAGACCTGCGCGGCGCGCCACCAGGGTCCGAGTTCAGCTGGCACGGCGCGCCACTTGGCTCCGTTCTGATGCCGCTAGAGGATGGCCGAGACGGTGCGGCGCAGATCCTGTGGTGGCGTCTTGCCCTTCGGTCGGCAGGCTTCCACCAGCGGCGCCAACTCGGCCCATTGTGCGTCCGACAGCATCGCTCCTCCTCGCTCAGGAGAGGCGAAACGCTCACCGCATCAGGTGGTTCAAGCGATCACAGGCCGTAGCTGGTTTGCCAATGGGGGATGAACAGCCTCAGGTGTGCAGAAGCCAGCCAGCCTCGACGCTAGCCAGAAGATGCTGCTGCGCCTCCGTGCTCGCGGAGATCCCGACTGCGATTTCCGCGCGAGACGCCCCCTGCGCCAGCGCATCGGTCCAGAACTGCAGCCCAACTTCGTCCACGTGCCGTCCGAGCGCGTCCGTGTAGAGCAGGCCGACATAGGCGCTGTCGCTCAGCCCCATGTGGCTGGCCGTGAACTCGGGCGAGGCGAGCATGGCCTGCGCCACCTGTGTCAGCGATGGCCCGCCATGCTCGACAATGGCAGTGAAACCCTGCAATCCGACCGCATCAGGTGATCGGTCCAGCAAGCCATAATACAGCCGCGCCACTGCGCTGGCCGTCTCATCAGGCACAAACACTCCGCCCGAGAACGTGCTCTGCAGGTGCTGCTGTCCCTCAGGCGAGAGCGCGACCCCAACTGCTACGTCGGCTTGCATCGCGCCATGCTCAAGGGCGTCCGTCCAGGCTTGCAGGCCAGCCGGGTCGGCGTCGCGGCCGAGTGCCTTGTGGTAGAGCGATTGCACGAAGGTTGTGGTGCTGGCGAGCCGGGCCGCCTGCCCATACTCGTCCGAGTTGATCAGCGCCTGCGCCAGCTCCCGCGGCGAGAAGCCGGTCTCGAACGCCTGCGCCCAGTGCTCCAAGCCGAGCGGATCGGGAGCACGGCCGAGCAAGGCCGCATAGAGGCCATAGATGCTGCCGGCTGCGCTGTTCGCGCTATGCTCCACCATTCCAAACAAGCTCGCGTCGCTCGCCCCATGCGTCGGATCTGCTGTCCCGAATGTCTCTTGGAAGAGCGCGCCAGCCTCAGGAAACTGACCGCTGTCGAGTTTGCCGGCGTAGGAGCCGTCGGTGTAATCCCAGTAGCTCTGATAGAGCATGTTGTGCTGCGTGAACCATTGCCCGGCCTTCTGGAAGAAGGGCCCGGCATCGGGTGAGCTGGTTCCCCATTCCGAGATGGCCGTCGGCTTGCCGTGCTCGGCCGCGAAATCCTGCTGCCATTGCAAGCCGCTCGACCGCGTGACCAGCGAGTTCCAAGCTCCGACCGGGTCGGTGCCTTCCCATTGGGTGTTCCAGTAGAAGTCCATGCCGATCACGTCGACGTAGGCGTCGCCCGGATAGACATCGGCCGGATGGACGAACCAATCGTTGCCGACGTTGGGCGTCCACTCGAACTTGAAGCGGTCGGAAACCGACCTGAACGTGTCGACGAACTGCTGGAACGCGCCCACGAACGCCTGTTCGTGCCCCTGCGCCGACCACGGGAACCACGTCCCGTTCATTTCCCAGCCGGTCCGGATGTAAATGGGCCCCGTTCCGGGTGTCGTCGCGGCGATAGCTTGGGCCGCCTTCAGGTAGTGCTCGTTGTAGCTGCCAGTCGCAGCGGCATCGAGATTGCCGTCATACCAGGTCGTGAGCGGCACCGACCACAGGACAGACATGCCTGAGTTGGCCCACTGGTTCGTCGCCCATGGAATTGAATTATCGAACTCTGCCCAACTGCTCTGGTTCAGAAAGGCGGAGGCGAGATCGACAGGCCGGCCGAGCCAAGTTTCGAATTCTCTGGCGTCATCAGGCAAGGTTCCAGCGTAAACACCAAGGGCTGTCAATTGTTAAGTCCTCACTCTTGCGGGTCTTGTCTTGGGACGGCTGGGGAAAACAAGGCGATGCGAGGGGGGATTCGATGAAGACTTCATCGTGTCGTGCAGTTCTGGTGCGCGAGTTATGCTTTTTGCGGAGTAAGATGTCACTTCTGCGGTAGGCGCCGCGGCTTGCGATCTGTCCAAGAGGTCACATTGGCGCAGGCCACTGAACCTCGCTGCGTTGACCGCGCGTTGGCAGCACGAGGCGGGCTGCC
Organism: Methylobacterium nigriterrae; assembly: GCF_037106235.1. NCBI lineage: Bacteria > Pseudomonadati > Pseudomonadota > Alphaproteobacteria > Hyphomicrobiales > Methylobacteriaceae > Methylobacterium > Methylobacterium nigriterrae. The sequence goes on from NZ_JBAWTG010000089.1 coordinate 9,835, forward strand.
AGGAAACATCGTGCTGTTCGAACCCGTAACCAGAAAATCGTCGAACAGATTCGGGTCGAGACTGTGGTAGACGAACGAGACGTTGGAGAACCGGCTGGAGAGCTCTGATCATGCCCGGAAGGCCGGATGGCCGCTCAGGCCGCTCGCGGCGTCACCGCCCGGCGCAGGCCGGGGACAGCCTCGCGCAACGCCTGGCCGTAAATGCGCGCGGACAGCTTGCCGCGGGCGAAGAAGTAGCCGCCGACCAGGAGCTTGCGCAGAAACTCCCGAGTCAAGTCTGGGCGGCTGCGCGCGTAGCGCGCGAGCACGATCAGCGCTCCGCGGAAGTATTTGGCGGCCGAATCCCGGTCAGGAGCTGGATGGCCGACAAGGGCCCGGTCGATGATCCCGGTTTCGGAGCCGTTCAGGAAGGCGCGGATCGCGTAATCCGTGTCCTCGCCCCCGCCGGCTGAAGTCCCCAATCCCAATCCCGTGTCGAAGGAGCCGATGGAGGCGACCAGCGAGCCGCGAAGGAACATATTGTTCGACGACGAGAGGCGGACAACCTGAGGAGCGGAGGCGGGCATCACCGAATCCGTGCTGGAGGAGGCGAGGTCGGGTTCGAGGGAGACCCGGCAGATCAGCAAGTCGAGTGCCTGGCGGTCGGCAAAGATGCCGGCGAGCCGGTCGAGGAAGCGTGGCGGGAACCAGCAATCGTCGTCGGGGAAGCCCACGATGTCGTCTCGCTGCAGCGACCGCTCTTCCAGCGCCAGCGCCATCAGCTGATTGCGCGCCTCGGCGAGCGAAAGACGTCCGGGCACGGCCACCATCCGGCAGCAGGCAGGCGCCTTCGCGCGATACGCTCCAAGCTCGTCCGGGAGGCAGTTCTGCAAGAGAACGTAGTGCCGGAGGTCTGCGGCCGCATTCTCGCTCGCCAGGATGGAGGATAGGAGCCGGACGAACTCCGGGCGTCGCGGGCTACGGATGTCGGTCGTCGTGAAGAGAAGTATGGCCACGAGTGACGAATCTCCTGAAAACGGGTTGTCAAGCCGGGCGAACGGCGCTGAAGCCGATTTCGAACGTGATGAGCATCGAGCCGCAGTTCGTCGCCGGCAGCACGGAGGCGGCCGATCCCAGAGGCTCAGCGACACAGCCGCCGTTCAAGACCGGCGGCTCTTCAAATGCGGTTGCCTCGAGGGCCGCGGCCCGGTCGCAGCGCCGGCGTTAGATAGGTCGCGGCGGTCACCAAGCAAGCACCGGCCGGAGATGATAACCTGAACCGTCTGTGCACCCAGATCCGCGTCGCGGGCCGTGCGCTCGAACGTTCTGAGACGTTCGATCAACGTGCTGCTCGGCCGGACGCCGCTGGTCAGGCAATCAAAAACGGCATCAGCCACGAGGCTTGAGAGTTTTCCGAGATTATCTTGTTTTATTTGCTGCCGATGCATCCTCATCTTGTCCCAATGTGTGGTCGGATCACATAAGGCACGGCGGGTATGTTCTCGCATCAGCGCAGGTTAACCCTGGTGGGACTGCGCTCGGCCGCAAGCTTGTCTGGGTGACAAAGCTTGGCGGGGCGATGTCGCTTGTCGGTCAGGGATCGGCATGCACACCGAGGGCGGACCCGCGCCCTGCCTCAGGGCGCCTGCGGCATGGCTTCGGCGTCGAGCGGCGTCAGGAACAGCCAGCCCGACCGGTGAGGCCTTTTGCTTCTGCCCCCCGTGCGACGCAGCAGCAATCTTAGGCTTGAGCGATAGGTTAATTTATGTATAAGCTTGACATTAACGAATGATGGCAACAAAAATTAGCCTATAGGAATAAATTAATTCGATGCGGCAGTAAGATCGTTCTCCCTAGCCGCGTGGAAAAGACGGACTTTTGAGCTTTGGTCAGCTCAAGAAGTCGCCCACATGCAGCTGTACTCCGAATTAATTCAACCGGAGTACAGCCAACAAGAAGAATGACCGCGGCCGCCGCATTGACCGCGATCTGGTTGCGTAAGGAGCGAGGAACTACTTGCGGCTGTGAGTGAGTGCAGCCCGCCTGTTGCCCGAGCGCTCGCTCGCGTTCGAGATCTCGACCTCATCCCGCCGGATCGTGTCCCGCACCGTCTCAACACGCTGCGTGCGCTCCCGCCGGACCACAACCTCTTCCCGGACCCTGACCCCCTTGGCCACGAGCGGCACCTCAGAGGTTTCCACCATCTCGACGGTGAGCTCGGTCAACGTCTCTCCGGTCGCCTCATCCGTGACGGGCCTGCGCCGCTCTACCACGACCTTCTCGTCATACAGCGTCACCTGCTGCTCGGCCGGCGCCTCGACGACATAGCGCCGGACCGTTGTCGTGCCGCTGTTGACCGTGTGCTTGCCCACGATCAGCGTCTCTTCCGCCAGCGGGATGACTTCCTCTTCCTGGGTCGACAGCTGGTTCCTGGATGAGGGGGAATTGCCTGACCGCGCCATGGAGCGACCCGACGGCACGCCCCACATGCCAAACATCGCATCAAAGAAGAGCGAGCCCGTGCTCAGGGGCGCAGTCGCGACACGCTGAACGGTCTCTGCAGCGCTCTGGGCCACCTGGCGGGTGCTTTCAGCCGCCACCTCAGCGGTTCGTGCCACCTGCTCTGCGGTTTTCCGGGCAGCCTCTCGGGTCTTCCGCTCACGGTCGGCAGCTTCTTCCTGCTCGGCGAGAAGCCTTTCAGCCTGCTCACGCTCTTGCCGTTGCTCAGCCCGACGCTGCTCAGCCTCGGCACGCTTTGCTTCTTCGACTTCGGCCTTACCCTCCTCGATCTTCTCGACGATGGCCTGTGCCTCCTCGTCACTCAGCGCCTTCAGGACTGCCGGGAGCAGCTCCTTGCGCTCATCTCGCACACTCTGCTGGAAGACCTTCCGCAGCTCGGCGACCTTCGGGCCAAACTCCTCGCTGCCCTTGGGCGTCTGCTCCAGCTCATCCAGCAATTTGCGGGTCAGTTTGTTGTCGCTCAGCGCAGCGGTGACAAGGTCTTTAGTTTCCCTGTGCTTCCGAAGGACCGGGAACAGGTGCTCCTCTTCCAGCTGGGCCAGGAGCTCCAGCTCGGACTTGAGGTCACCCAGGATTCGCTCGCGCGTCTTCACCGCATTGTTCGAGGTGTCGGCAAGTACCGCGAAAAGCTCGCTGGCTTTTGTCGGGCTGGCCTGAATCAATTGCCTGATGGTGGTCACGTGTACCTCATGGAATGTGAGAAGAAGGCCTCGCCGACGCTAGACTAGAACGGTGATCGTCGTGCTGGGACCAGTGGCGCTTGCCGGTTTACGAGCGGCGTGACTGCAAGAGCCACAATCAACGGCAGGCTGGCATGTCTGTAGGGACACTGCTGGACGAACGGGCTGCACATGTCAGGTTCCGCCGCGCGAGGTCGAAGGTGGCCCGTGCGCTATAAAGAAGCAGAGGGCGACCGAAACGGCCGCCCTGAGTTTGTTGCCAGCTTGGGATCCGCAGCCCGTTGAGGTGCAGAGGATCTCAGCGAGTCTGAGCGACGCTGGAGAAGGTCTTGCTGGCCTCCTCGACGGCGCGAGCTGAGGTCTCGGTGATGGCCTTGCTGTCCTGGACGATGTGCTGCAGGCCATCGCGGACGAGCTCGCTCTGAATGGCGGCAAACTCCTGAACCGACTTAGCATGCACCAGCTTGTTCACGCCCTCGAGATTGCGCTGGAACTGCCTCTGAGCCAGACCAAACCAGCTGCGCGAGGCGTCCTGGAAAGCCTGCGTGAGCACCGTACCGCAGCGCGTGACAGCTTCGATGTTCTGCTTGGACTGACGCGCGAGGCGCTCACTATCCTGGCCGGAGAAGCCGAGCGTGCGGGTGAAGCGATCTGCGGCCTCTCGGGCTTGCTGCGCAGCGGCCTCGACGCTCCTCTGCACGACCTGCTTGGTGCTCTCCGTCGCCTGCTCGCGCAGTTCGGTCATCTTGTTGAGGCCCTCGCGAGCGGCATCCGCAAACTGCTTGCCCTGCTCAGCGGTCCGGTTGATGTTGGCCTTAGCCGCCTCAGCGTTCCGAGCAGTCTGGTCATTCTGCTTGTCGTGGTTTGTGTTCTGATCAATGGCCATTCGGGGTCTCTTCCAGTATTTTCTATGAACTTTTTCGCAGTCTAGTAGGCTTATAAGCCCACCGGGCTTGGACAACCAAACAATTCCGATGAATTGCTGCGCTGCACTGACATCGTGTTGCAGCGCTCCCGTTCAACCCCCTGGCGAGGAGTTTGATCCGATTAAATTCTGACGAATTTTGTCAAACCTCATGGCCAAGGTTTCAATGCTATGGGAGCATTGAGCATTTTCTCAGTCGAACGTCGGGGAGCACAAAGCCCGAGCTGGGCAGCTAGGCTTGGCGTTCGTAGCTCGCTCGCGGAGATCGGGAGGCGGAGTGAAGTTAGGGGCTGTGACCCACCATCATAAATCGGCTTCCGACCTACGCAAAGCTGCGCTGAGAGTCGGGATCGGTGGCGTTGTTCGTAACGAGGGTGGATCAGCCCCGTGGCTGCTGTCGTTCGTCCTTAATTGTCCCACTGCTCTGGGCCTCATTCACGCAGCCCTCACCACGCGACACAAAGTTCACAACTCGAAACGAGTGTCATTCTCACCTGGGTGGTACAGGCGGTACCGGTGGTACTCGAAGGGGAAATGCTCAGATGAGGTGGGACTGACCGGAGTACCAGGTAATACCGACGTTAACTCCCGATCCTGTCGGTACCGCCCGGCCCACCCGCCGGTACCGCCTCAGCTCACCGGCTTTCGCTCTGCAGTCCCACCTGTACCGCCTGTACCCCTTATCGATCCCTCGCGAGACGCTGGAATTCGCTGAAGCGCCTGTGTCGCGCCGCCCAGCGCTAGCGTGGCCCGCGGTCGTGAACATGCTGCCTGACGAGCTCCTCGAGCAGCATCTGCGCCAACGTTTCCGCAGGCATCGCACTCAGCTGCATGGCTTGGCCATAGAAGTGGCCGTGGATTTGGACACTGACACGGACCACGCCATCTATCAGGAGGTACGTGCAAGTATATGAGGTGCCGGTCTCCTTGTGGTCGGCTGTGAATGCGCCCACAGCGTCAAACTTTGGTTTGTTATGATCGCTCATCGTTTTGGACGCCTGTGCTCGTCATAGGCGCTCAAGTCGTCCGAGGGCGGAGTTGCAGCGAAGACGGATGCAGCACCGAAAGACCAGCCGGAGGGAATGGCTTACGCGCTTCCACCAAACTCGGTGGAGAGCCATCGAACGGAGCAGGCCACCACCGCCTTTGGGCAGCGCGCAGCACCCGCCGCTGGCAGATGCAGCGGAGACTTGCGTCCTAGAGACGTAGGAACACGGAAGGCGTTATGATGAGAGCCAGTCTGAAGCACATCAAATATAGCTAATAGGCTCTATCGCTCCGCACTCTTGTCCGTTCTTTATGTCATAGGTGCGCCCGGGGTGGCGCCGGGCGCAAGAAGGTCCCGGGCGCTTCGGTCTTAGTTACCGAGCGAAGCGTCGCTACCGGGTCAACTCAAGCGAGCAGGGAGTCCGCCATGACAGCCACCATTCGATCTCATGGTCCCTGGGTCCTCATCGGTACGCTGGGGGCAGTCGCGCTGGCAATCGTTGCAACCAATCGAGGCGAGCACATCAACGCCCTCTGGGTCGTGGTCGCGGCGATTGCCGTCTACCTGATCGCCTATCGCTACTACTCGCTCTTTATCGCCGAGAAGGTGATGCGCCTGGACCCGGCGCGGCCCACGCCCGCCGTACGCCACAACGATGGGCTCGATTACGTCCCCACCAACAAGTACGTTCTGTTCGGCCACCACTTCGCAGCCATCGCCGGAGCGGGGCCCCTGGTTGGGCCAGTGCTCGCAGCGCAGATGGGCTATCTGCCGGGAACGATGTGGATCCTGGCCGGCGTCGTGCTTGCAGGGGCAGTACAGGACTCCATGGTTCTGTTCGTCTCCATGCGCCGCGACGGACGCTCACTCGGCGAGTTGATCCGTGGCGAACTCGGGCCGGTGCCGGGCGTCATTGCGCTGTTTGGCACCTTCATGATCATGGTCATCATTCTGGCCGTGCTCGCGCTGATCGTCGTCAAGGCGCTGGCGGAAAGTCCCTGGGGAACCTTCACCGTCGCGGCGACGATCCCGATCGCTATCTTCATGGGTCTTTACACCCGCTACATTCGTCCCGGCGCGATCGGCGAGGTGTCACTCATCGGGTTCGTCCTGCTGATGCTGGCGATCGTGTTCGGCCAGAAGGTCGCCGAGAGCCCAACATGGTCGCCCTACTTCACCTACACCGGCACGCAGTTCTGTTGGCTTTTGATCGGCTACGGCTTCGTCGCGTCGATCTTGCCCGTGTGGCTGCTCCTGGCGCCGCGTGACTACCTTTCGACCTTCCTCAAAATCGGAGCAATCTCTGCGCTCGCGCTCGGTATCCTGTTCGTCGCCCCCGATCTCAAGATGCCGGCTGTGACGCGCTTTGTGGACGGCACTGGTCCGGTCTGGTCCGGCGCGCTGTTCCCGTTCCTGTTCATCACCATTGCATGTGGGGCGGTGTCGGGCTTCCATGCCCTGATTGCATCGGGAACCACGCCGAAGCTGATCGACAACGAGGCCAATGCCCGCTTCATCGGCTACGGCGGCATGCTGATGGAGTCGTTTGTCGCCATCATGGCCTTGGTCTCGGCCAGCATCATCGAGCCCGGCATTTACTTCACCATGAATTCGCCGTCTGCCCAGATTGGCACGACGTCGGCGAGCGCGGCCGCAAAAGTCACCGACTGGGGCTTTGCGATTACGCCTGAGCAGATTGACCAGACAGCAAAGGATGTTGGTGAGCACACCGTAATCTCGCGCGCTGGCGGCGCGCCGACGCTTGCTGTCGGCATGGCGCAGATCTTCTCGTCCGCCATTGGCGGCAAGGCGATGATGGCGTTCTGGTACCACTTCGCCATTCTATTCGAGGCTCTGTTTATCCTCACCGCCGTGGATGCGGGTACGCGGGCGGGACGCTTCATGCTTCAGGATCTACTGGGCATCTTCGCACCAGGGCTCGCCAACACGGCATCGTGGGGCTCGAGCATCGTGGCTACGGCGTTGTGCGTCAGTGCCTGGGGCTACTTCCTCTACCAGGGCGTGACCGACCCGCTGGGTGGGGTGAACACCTTGTGGCCGCTCTTTGGCATCTCGAACCAGATGCTTGCAGCGATCGCCCTGACGCTCTGCACGGTCGTGATCTTCAAGATGAAGCGCGAGCGTTATGCCTGGGTCACCATTGTCCCGACAATCTGGCTTGCGATCTGCACCCTGACGGCGGGCCTACAAAAAGTCTTCCATCCCGATCCTTTTATCGGCTTCCTGTCGCACGCCAGTCGCTATTCGGCCGCCCTAGCGCAGGGACAAGTGCTAGCTCCGGCAAAAGATGCGGGGCAGATGAGTCAGATTATCTTCAACGATCGGATTGATGCTGCGCTCGCATGCCTTTTTGTCCTCGTCGAGATCAGCGTCCTCTACTATGGCGTCCAGGCTTGTTTAAGGGCTTACCGGTCCAGCGGCTGGACGGCGCACGAGACTCCGGCTGAGCCCCTAGCGGTCCCGGCCGAATGAGGGCTGGAATGCTGCTGTGGCGAGAATGGAGTGCCGCTCCGGAGCTCACCGGAATAGGCTTGCTGGCGCTGGGTGGCTCCCTCGATCGGAAGGTGTCCTTCCAGCCGAGATCGTCTCAGTAGATGACGTGGAAACCGAGCGGCAGCACACCGATATGGCGGGCATACTCGCCGAGCAGCATCTCGGCGGGCGGACAAGACGAGCAACCCTGAGAGGTAAAGAATGCGAGAACCTCCGGACGCTCGGTAAGCGCTGTCTGGGCGGCACCTTCCGGCAGGCGGTGTGAAGGCGACATACGGAGCTGAATGGGAGCTCCGTCACATGTCGATGTCAGGGCGTATGGCTATGTCGGAGCCGATCCGGCGCCTGGAGCTGTTCACCGGGGCCGGCCGGCGGCGGACGTGGTCGGATGAGGAGAAGGCCGCCATCGTCGCCGAGAGTGATGGGCCGGGCACCTCGATCAGCGCGGTGGCACGCCGACACGGACTGAGCGCCTCGCAGCTGTTCACGTTGCGGCGTCTGGCGCGTCAGGCTGGGAGGCACGATGACCGGACCACACTGCGGTTTGTGCCGGCCGTGCTGAGTGTAGGCCGGCAAGAGCCGGCGTCTGCGGAGACGGGCTCCGAGCTGCGTGAGCAACGCGGCTGTCACGGCATCGAAGTTGAGATCGCAGGCGCCACGGTCCGCATCGCTCCGGGCGCGAGCGCGGCTCAGATCGCCGCGGTGATCCGGGCGCTGAAGGCTCCCCTATGATCGGGCCCTCCGGCGCGGTGCGCGTGATGCTGGCCACACGGCCGGTGGACTTCCGCAAGGGCATGGACGGGCTGGCCGCTCTGGTCCGGGACGCGATGGGCGCGGATCCGTTCTCCGGCACGGTCTACGTGTTCCGCTCGAAGCGCGCCGACCGGGTGAAGCTCCTGGTCTGGGATGGAAGTGGACTAGTCCTCGCGGTCAAGCGTTTGGAGGCTGGCCAGTTCTGTTGGCCGAAGATCGAGGACGGCGTGGTCCGGCTGAGCGCGGCGCAGCTCGCGGCGCTCGTCGAAGGCTTGGACTGGAAGCGCGTCCATGCGGCTCGTAGCGTGAGCGTGCCGGCGGTTGCAGGCTGAGCAAAGAGACTGGCGGACGGGCTTCATCGCGGTGGTAAGTCACTGGCGGATCTGCTCTAATCCGCTTCGTGGCCGCGCCTGCTTCGCCCTCGTCCGACGATCCCGAGACGCTCAAGGCGCTGCTCGCCGAGGAGCGCGCCGAGAACGAGCGGCTGCGCCAGATCATCCTGGCCATGCAGCGCCACCGCTTCGGCCGCCGCGCCGAGAGCCTGCCTGAGGATCAACTCCTGCTCGGGCTTGAGGAGGCTGAGCAGGTCG